>JAITHR010000162.1 GCA_031279895.1 Spirochaetaceae bacterium | reverse complement strand
TCGTCAAAAGAGAACACCGGCAGGGTATAGATCGTGTAGGTGTCGTCGTAGTTACTGCCATTGGGCGTGAGAATGGAAGTGCTGGTGGATGAGGGCATGGCCTCTCTGACGCCGTTTTCGTTTAACATCCCCCGATAGACCAGCACCCGAATGTCCTGGGGCCCCAGGTACCCCAGGTATCCGGGCTGAAAGGTGGTACCCACCTCCACCTCTTCAGGGATTTCCAGCCACCCCCTCCCCGGGCCGTAGTATCCTTTTACCACCAGTTTCGGCCTTACCACAGTCCCGGAGGCGCCGGAGGTAGCGGTTTCCATACCGGACTCCAGCATCGTGTAGAACTTCCGCGGCGCGGGGCTCAGGGCGGCGGTCGCGTCTACATCAATCATCACTTGTTGGAGCGGATAAAAGGGGGTGTTAAACCGCGCCGATTTTCCGTCCAGTTCCACGGTCATCCAGTCCTTGCCGTTGGGCCAGTGGAACAGCATCCCCCTTCCGTCGGTTCCGAGCTGCCGCATGACGTTGCTCTGCCAGTCCCGCGGGAACTCGACGTCCTGGGAGGACCCGTCGGCGTGGTGGATCCGCACCTTAAGCCCGTGGAGGATGAGGCGGTTCCGGGGCCCCAAATCAACCAGATGCTCGTCGTTCAGAAACTCCCCTTCCAGGTACCCGCTGTAGCGCGGCACCCTCTCGGCGGGGGGGTTGAACTCCCGCAGTTTCTCTGCCAGCCTGTCGCCTTCATAGAGGGCGCGGTAGGGATCCTGCAAAACCTCAAGCCGGTCCACGGTTTTATTGGACCGCGGCGCCGGCGCGCTTTCCGCATTGGGGTCCTCGCACCCGTAAAACCCCGCGCCCAGGATAACCGCAAGGACCAGAACCGCCGTGCGTCTCCCCGCCTTTCGCGATGTTCTTTCTTTCATTTCTTTCATTTTCTCCATTTTCTCCATAACATACCTCCTTATAAGCCGGCGTGTCCGGCTGGACCCGTTTTAAGCCGCCCGCCATTCCCGCGGGCTTCTCTTAATATGCGCTCTGTTTTCTATCATAACCCGCCGGTGCCTGTAATACAAGCGGATAAAAGTCCAGAGGATTGCTGGATTACAGGATTGCATAAAGGAATAAGTAAGATCGGGGGTTTTCATAGCGGACAAAAACAGGCGGACCCCGCGGCGGACCCGCGCCGCGGGGATCCGGTTTTATTCTTCCTCTTCTTCAGGGGCGAAAGACATTTTGAGGCCGTTCGTCCGCACGGCCACCCAGTTTCCCTTGAGCGGAAGCGCCTTTTTGTCCACCGTAAAGACGTAGTAGGTCGCGTAATAGGGGTCGGTCGGATCGTATATCCGCACCTCGCCGGTGTCCCCGTTTACCCAAACCCTGAAAGACACCGGCTCCGCAAGGTTCTCCGGCGTAAGAAGGTCCGCGTATTTGTTCAGATCGATGTTATGAACAAGCTCCATACGGGTATGGGAATAGCTCCGGTACACCTGGCCCGTCAGTCCCGGGGCGATGCCGGTGCTTTTCAGGGGCTTTTCGTCATAGTTAAGCCACAGGAGGTACGAATTCCCGCACCCCCAGGAAGGCCCGTCAACCACCGAGTCCGCGAAAAGGTGCAGCCCGAAGCCGCCCTGTCCGTCTTCGGCGCCCGTTTCGTAGCGGACGTTGAAAGCGTAGAGCATGGAACCGCTCTGGGGCGCCCGGATATTCGCCTTCGCGAGGCGGGCGTTCCCGTCGTTTTGATACGCTCTGCCGCCCTGGTTGATCCATTTTCCCGATGCGGCCCGATAGTCCGGCAGCTTTTGGGCGGACAAGGAAGCCGCGGCAGCAGTTGCCAGAAAAAATACGATAAGTCGTTTCATAAAGCATACTCCTTGAAAAAAGTGTTTCTCATTGAACCACACCTGCCGAATAAATGCAACCCCCCGTCTCCGACGGCTTCAGCCTCCGGCTGTTTAAACATGGCCGCGTGTTGTTTCCAAGCGGTGCAACACCTTGTCCGTTTAGGGGGCTTGATACTAACCAGGCGCGGCTACGCTTCGCGCAGCCTCCGGCTGTTTCAAACGGCTTCCCGATACCGCGGCAAAGCAGACAACGCCCGCTTACAGACGCTTTGCATGACGCTTATGAAACAGCCGGAGGCTGCGTTGTTCGGGACGCTGTTTAAAACCGTCGGAGACGGCGTTGTTCGGGGCGCCCCGCAGGACGCTTATGAAACCGTCGGAGACGGGCTTAGGGAACAGCCGGAGGCTGGCCGGCGAGTTCCTGTTTCGCTTTGCCGGTGAGGGCCACGCCCAGTTGCGTAAGCAGTTCCCCCGCGGCCTTGCGGATGCCGGTCAGGTTTTCCAGGGTCTCCAGGGTGAAGGTGCTGCTTATGGAAGCGTTGATCCTCCCGTCTAGGGTGTTCGCGATATGGAGGCTCATAACATAGCCCCTACTGGTTTTGATGATGTTGCCGGTCATAATGTAGTCCGTATGGGTAACGTGCCCCAGCCGGACTATATCGAGGTTGTCTTCATATACCCCGTCCAGAGTTTCTTGCACTATCCTATTAAGCGTTTCCCTATCGAGCACCGCAAAGGCGGAATACGTTTTAAAGTTCGCAATAACCGTATCCTGTACCATTGTGGGCAGGTCCGCATCCGCCTCCTTATACTTCGGCATGAGGATAGCGACGCTCTTTCCCGCGCCGCCGTCTCCGGTGAAGGGCGGTTCCGCGGCCTCCCATTTTCGCGCCGCCTCTATCCGCTCCGCCTCCGCCTTCAGCTCAGCAAGCGCGGCCTCCGCCCGCTCCCGTGCCGCCGCTAACCGCGCTTCCTCCGCTATCCGCGCCGCCGCGATCCGCTCAGCCTCCGCCTTTGCCGCAGCCTGCCGCGCCTCCTCAGCTTTCCGCGCTTCCTCTGCCGCTTTCCGCGCCGCCTCCGCTTTCGCCAAAGCCTCCCGCTCCGCCCCGCCGGTCTCCGCGCCCCCCTTTGTCCAAGTAGTACCGCCGCGAGGCCGCGTATACGTTCCGCCGCCGCTGGTTTGGGCCAAATACGTGTCGCGTAAATCACCGGGGAAGGCGGGATATTCGTTGCTGGCAAATCTCCCCGAACCTATGCGGCTTCCCGCCCCAAACGTTACGCCGGTAAGGCCGCCGCACCCAGAAAACGCGCTGTCCCCGATGGCGGTAACGCTGCTCCCGATGGTTACGCTGGTAAGGCTGTCGCACCCAGAAAACGCGCTGTCCCCGATGGTGGTAACGCTGCTCCCGATGGTTACGCTGGTAAGGCCGCCGCACCCAGAAAACGCGCTGTCCCCGATGGTGGTAACGCTGCTCCCGATGGTTACGCTGGTAAGGCCGCTACACCAAGTAAACGCGCTGTCCCCGATGGTGGTAACCGGCAGGCCCTCAATCCTTGGCGGGAATAACCAGCGTTGCGGCGGTGCCGGTGTATTTCGTGATGGTGACGCCCCTCTGTCCGTTCCACTCATACCGAAGCCCCTCAGAGGTGGTCTGGGCGTTCAGTCTGGCCCCCGCCGCCGCAATGTTTTCATAGTCATTACCCCTTTTCATCCGTTTTCCACCATGCCAAGAGGGTTATTATAGTATACCTATACCACACCAAAGACTGCTTGCCAACCCGCAGCCTCCGGCTGTTTCATAAGCGTCCCGCCCCGCGCCCTTACGCACTCTCCGCCCGCTTTGCCGCACTTCGCGGGACGCTTATGAAACAGCCGGCGGCTGCCACGCGCAACAACGCACGGCTCCCAAACCGCCCGCCGTTGCGCGAGAGCGTAGCCGCGCCTTAATAGCAGAAAGCCCGCTTACCGGACACGGTGTTGCACCATTTGGAAACAACAGGCGGCCTTGCTGTGCCACCCGCCGCCGGCGGGCGGCCCTGTTTGGAACCGTCGGAGACGGTTGATTGGGAGGGGGCGGAGTGATTAGGATTATTATATATCAATAATGCCCGCTGGAGGTTTTTATGCACGCGATTATTACGGTGGTCGGCGCCGATAAAGTAGGTATCATCGCCCGAATCAGCGCTTTCTTAGCGGAACGGAATATCAACATCGAAGATATTAACCAGACGG
>JAITHR010000149.1 GCA_031279895.1 Spirochaetaceae bacterium | reverse complement strand
GCGGAGGCACAGCATGGCCGCCCAGCCTCCGGCTGTTCTAGCATGGCCGCCCCGTCTCCGACGGTTTCAGCATGGCCGCCTGTTGTTTCAAATTGGTGCAACACCCTGTCCGGTGAGCGGGCTTGCACTGCCCAGGCGCGGCCAGCCTCCGGCTGTCTCAGCATGGCCGCCTGTTGTTTCAAAGTAGTGCAACACCCTGTCCGGTGAGCGGGCTTGCACTGCCCAGGCGCGGCTACGCTTCGCGCAACTTGCGACGGTTTGTGCGTTGTTGCGCGTAGCAGCCTCCGGCGGTAAATCCTTTACTAATCTATACTTACTACGCTGTATTCACAGGATTACACCCCCTCCCCGGGGGTTATACACCGGTATTTTTGCCTTGGAAATCCGGATTTCCGTCACAGAAATTCGAATTTCCAGGACAGAAATCCGGATTTCCGTCACAGAAATTCGAATTTCCAGGACAGAAATCCGGATTTCCGTCACAGAATTCCGAATTTCCAGGACAGAAATCCGGATTTCCGTCACAGAATTCCGAATTTCCAGGACAGAAATCCGGATTTCCGTGACAGAAATTCGAATTTCCAGGACGGAATTCCGGTGTTCCAAGACGGAATTCCGCCCCCCAAAAACGGAATTCCCGCCCGCCGAAACAGGAAGCAGTGTTCCCAAAACGGAACCCCCGCTTTCCAAGGCAAAACCCCCTCCCGCCAAAGCGCGGGCTTGCACCCGCAACACGGAGAGTCCCCTCCCCAATACGGAGAGTCGTCCCCCCAAAGCGGAACCACGCCCCTACAACACAAAGGGGCTCCCCTACAACATAAAGGGGCTCCCCTACAACGTGCGGGGGCTCCCCCCTGACACGCAGGGGCGTGGCGCCGAAGCGGGGATGATCGTCCGCGGGGCAGGCGTGGTCATTTCCAAGGTAAATCTGAATCATAGCGGGGCGGAACTTCTTCCCGACAAGGTGCGGGGGCAGGGCGGCAAAGCGGGGAGAGATGGCGGTTAGGCGGGCGGGAGACTATACTTGAAAGAGTAAGGAACAGGAGGCGCGTTTATGCAGTTCAGAGTGGATAAGAAATCGGGCAACAAACTGTCGGTGCTGGGATTCGGGTGTATGCGGTTCCCCAAAAGTCTGGGGGTTATCGATATGCAGAAAACCGAGTCGCTTATTATGGACGCGATACACGGCGGGGTAAACTATTTTGATACCGCGTATATATACACGGGCAGCGAAGAGGCGCTCGGCGCGGTTCTTGAGAAAAATCAGGTGCGGCAATGGGTGTTCGTCGCCACCAAACTGCCCCTTCTCCTCGTAAACGAGCCGGAGGATTTCGAGCGCTTCTTTCATAAACAGCTTGAGCGGCTGCGAACCGGCTATATCGACTATTACCTTATGCACAACCTCACCGACACGGACCGCTGGGAACAGCTTAGGCAATGGGGCATCGAGGCGTGGATAGCGGAAAAGAAGCGGGCCGGGCAGATTAAGAGGCTGGGGTTTTCTTTTCACGGCAGCCAGACCGAGTTTATGAAACTCCTTGAGGTCTATCCCTGGGAATTCTGCCAAATCCAGTACAACTACGCGGGCAAAAACTTTCAAGCCGGCTTCGCGGGGCTTAAAAAGGCCGCCGAACTTATGCCGGTTATGATTATGGAACCCCTTCTGGGAGGGAAACTGGCCGCGAACCTGCCCCGCGGCGCGATAGAAGTTCTCAAAAACGCGGACCCGAACCTAAGTCCCGCGGCCTGGGGTCTGCGGTGGGTCTGGGATCACCGCGAGGTAACGCTTCTTTTGTCCGGCATGAACGATAAGGCCCAGCTTGCGGATAATCTGCGTACCGCGGACACGGCCCTGCCCGCTATGTTAGGAGAGGCGGAGCATGAGACGTACAAAAAGGTGCTGGGCCTGTTTAACGCGGCGTATAAAATCCGCTGTACAGGCTGCAATTACTGTATGCCCTGTCCGCGGGGCATCAACATTCCCGGGTGTTTCGCCGCGTATAACAATTCTTTCTCCCTGGGATACCTAAGCGGTATGCAGCAGTACCTGACCAGCACCGCGGCGCTTGTCTCGAAAAAGACCGGCGGCCCGTCGCTCTGTGTACGGTGCGGCAGGTGTGAAAAGCAGTGTCCCCAGCACCTGCCGATCATCAAAACGCTGGAGGCTGCGCGGAAGCGGATGGAGCCTTTCTGGTTTAAATGGGTCATTGCCGCGGCCCGCGCCTTTTTGCGGCGCCGGAAGAAGAACGTCCGCGTGAAGAAAAAGCGCAAACAGCCTCCGGCTGTTTTATAAGCGTCTTGCGGAGCGGCTCTAACAACGCCGTCTCCGACGGTTCCATAAGCGTCTTGCGAGCGCTCCGAACAACGCCGTCTCCGACGGTTCCATAAGCTTCATGCGCCCCGCCCCGAACCACGCCGTCTCCGACGGTTCCATAAGCTTCATGCGAGCGCTCCGAACAACGCCGTCTCCGACGGTTCCATAAGCGTCTTGCGCCCCGCCCCGAACCACGACTGTCCGCGTACCACGCCACGCCCCGAACTACGCACAACAACGCGGCGCTCCCGAACCGCAACCGGCTGCGCGAAGCGTAGCCGCGCCTAAGCAGCACTGACTCGCTCACCGGACACGGTGTTGCACCACTTTCAAACAACAGGCGGCCATGCTTAAAACAGCCGGAGGCTGCGGCCATGTTTGAAACACCCTGCGGGTGTTGTTTGCGGGGGCGGTGAAAGGTACAATAGAAGGTATGACAAGAAAGATTTTTAAAGCGCTCACCGTTACGGTGTTCATCCTTACCGCCCTGGGCATCGGCGCTTTGGTGTGGCTTCCCAAAGACCCGACCGGTACGCCGGTAAAAAAACAGCGGCAGACCAAAATTATTACCCCCCTCAAAATCTCCGCCGAAACGCCCGCCGCGTCGCTGCCGGAGCCGGAGAGCGTCTCCTATGCGGAGAGGTTTACCGCGAAAGTCCCGCTCGGGGAAGGCGAAATCCTCGTAAGCCTTCTCACCGCCAACCTGGACAAGGACGCGGAGGAGGAGCAAATCATCGCCTATCGGAACATCCGCGACGCCGACAGCCCCGTCGCCATCACCTATATCGACTTTGACGAAACCCTGGGCGCCTATACCCGCCTCTGGAGCGCCCCCACAAGCGCAAGCCGCCCCGGAACCATAAGCCTCTACGCCCAGGACCTCGTCGGGGACCGCAACGACTGCGTGATACTCTCCGGCATGAACCGCGAAGGCGCGTACACCATGACCGTGTTCCGACGGGACGGGTCCCAGGGCCGCGACTACCCCTTTCCCAAAATAGCGGAACTGGAGGTACACGGGTCCATCGCCGTGCAGGAAGCGCCGCGAACCCAGGCGTACCAGCAGGGCTTTGCCAAGGGGCAGGCGTTTCCCCTGGTGGCCAGGGAGCGGGACGAATCGTCCTCCAATCCGCTGGACCAAAAAGAAATAACCTATACCTATAACGAGGAAACAGGGGTCTATGAACAGACCGCCGTTACCCGGATACCGGGAAAACAGATAGAAGAGCGCCGGCTTGAGACGCTCCTTGCCAGCACCCGGGGGTTCGAGGGGTTTCTCAGCGGGCTGTGGTACTATGTAAGCCCCCAGGGAACCGTTGACACGAGGCAGTACATCTACTTTGACCCCCGTCAGCGGGAGCTTATCTTTTACGGCGACGAATCCCAGCAGGTATTCACGTGGCACGGCTCGAACCAGACCCGCTACGGCCTTTACATCGCAAGCCAGAACGTATCGGTTACGAACCTCCGAAGATCCCTTGAGATAGAACTTGACTCCCTTGAGAGCATACGGGTGCGGGTTTCCGAAGACGTGCGGCTCCGCCTTGGGGTTACGGCCTCCTGGGACGGGTCGTACCGGAAAGCCGGCGCGTCTCTGGATCCGGCCTCCCCGCCCCCCGCGGTCCCCCCGTTAATCGAGGGGCAGTACAGCGGGTCCATCGGGATGCTGTCGCTCTTCAAAGACGGGGCCTACGCCATAACCTCTCAGGGCGCGGAGGTGAAGGGGAAGTACGCTTTCTTTGTGGTGAACGGGGAGGAGCTGGTGGAGTTTCGTCCGGACCGGCGGAAAAGCCGGACGGTTCGGGAACTCTACCTCCTTAATTACGACAGAAAAGACGGGGACGACCCGCACCCGCCTGAGAACCTCACGCTGCTTCCGGTCCGGCTCGGCATCGGCGGGGTGGAGCGCCTGCGCGAGAGCGCCCTCACGCTCATCGCGTATAACCCGGAAGAGGCGCCGCCCCTGCCGGTGATAGCCGAGGCGACCGCGGCGCCGGAAGAGAAAAAGCCGGTGCCGGTGCTGAGTTACTCCTCCCAGCCGGACTACTTCAGCCCTGACGGGGACGGGGTGGCCGACGAACTAACCATGTTCATGGGGGTCCAGTCAACCTTTCCCGTAACGTCGTGGAGTTTTGAGATACGGGAGCCCCAGCCGCCCTATCAGGTGTTCTACCGCTTTGAAGGCACGGGGAAGCCCGCGGAGCGGGTGGTGTGGAACGGACGGAGCGCCCGCGGGGAGCTGGTGCAGGCGGCCACCGATTATCCCTTTACGTTTAAGGCCGAAGACGATCAGGGCGGGGTCGGGGTTCTTGAAGGCCACATCGGGGTTGACGTGCTTATTATTCGGGAGGGGGAAAACCTGCGTATTCAGGTGCCGTCGATTATATTCCGGGCCGGCTACGCGGACTTTATCGACCTTGCGCAGGAGACGGTGGACAACAACAACCGCGTACTGCGCCGTATCGCGGAGATTCTCAACAAGTTTCGGGATTACCGCGTGCTTATCGAGGGACACGCGAACCGCACGAAAGCCCGCGCCGACGAAGCCGCCGAGGAGGAGCGGACGGAACTCCACCCCCTAAGCGAATCCCGCGCCCGAACCGTGGTGAATTACCTCGTGGAGTTCGGGGTAAGCCGCAGCCGTCTGAGCGCCCGCGGCCTGGGAAGCACCAAGCCGGTAGCAAAGTTCGAAGACCAGAACGACTGGTGGAAGAACCGCCGCGTCGAGTTCATCCTCATAAAATAACCCGCC
>JAITHR010000025.1 GCA_031279895.1 Spirochaetaceae bacterium | reverse complement strand
CGCACAACAACGCGGCGCTCCCGAACCGCCTGCCGTTGCGCGAGAGCGTAGCCGCGCCTCAACAGCACTGATTCGCTCACCGGACAGGGTGTTACACCATTCGGAAACAACAGGCGGCCATGCCGGAACAGCCGGAGGCTGCCGCGCACAACAACGCGGCGCTCCCGAACCGCCTGCCGTTGCGCGAGAGCGTAGCCGCGCCTCAACAGCACTGATTCGCTCACCGGACAGGGTGTTGCACCATTCGGAAACAACAGGCGGCCATGCTGAAACAGCCGGAGGCTGCGGCCATGCTGAAACAGCCGGAGGCTGCGGCCATGCTGAAACAGCCGGAGGCTGCGGCCATGCCGGAACAGCCGGAGGCTGGGGCTAGAACGAGAAGTTTTTGTAATTGGCTTTGGTGAAATCAGTGGGCGGACCCATGACGACGATTTTGCCGTTTACCGTGATTTTCCCGACGTTGGGAACGTCCTGTCCGTTTGTCGGGGTCTGGCCTTTAAGCAGGTTGTTTGCCAGCACCACCGTAAGATACCCCAGCTTCGCCGGATCCCACAGGGTCGTTACCCGCAGGGACCCGTCTTCAAGGTAGGGCCCCGAGTCCGTGGGGAGGGCGGTGCCGACCACCGCGATCGTGTCTTTCAGCCCTTTTTCCTGAACCGCCTGGGCCGCGCCGATGGGCGTGGGGGTGCTTACCCCGATAATGCCCTTGAGGTTCGGGTACGCGGTAATGAGGTCGAGGGTTTTCGAGTACGCCACCTGCTGTTTTTCGTCAGTGGGAACCTTGTCGGTCACCAGGTTAAGCCCAGGATACTTGGTCTTCGCGTAGGCCATGCCGTGGTCTATCCACGTATTGAGGTTGGCCGCAGAGAGGCCGCCGGTAAGGATCGCGTAGTCTCCGGTATCCCCCATCTCCTGAACGAGAAGATCCCAGATATGCTCGCCGTACTGCTTGTCGTCAATCTGGTGCACCGAAAGGTCGACCACCGATTGATCCGCCGACGTGTCCCAGTCGAGGATTTTAATCCCCGCGGTCTTTGCCTTCTGAAGCACCGGCGTAAGCGCCGCCGCGTCATTGGGCGCCACGCAGATCGCGTCAACCCCTTTGCTGATAAGGTCTTCGAGCATCCGCACCTGTTCCGCCGCGTCCGCCGTGGCGGGGCCGGTGTAGATGACGTTTATCCCCAGGTCTTTCCCGGCCTGTTCAGCGCCTTTCTGAGAAGCGTTGAAATAGGGGATACCCACCAGTTTGGGCATCACGACCACCGTGGGAACCTTCGCGCCGCTCTTTGCCGCGCCGCCCTTCGCCCATCCCGCGCCGGCGCACAATACGACGGCTAAAGCCAAAACAACGGTTTTTTTCATAATAAAACCTTCCTCCTAAAAAAATAAAAAATATAACATTATCCGAAAATACTTTCGGATCGTTCCATAGTAACGCCAGCCGGTTCAGCGTCCGGTCCGGTTGGCAAAGAACTTAACGGCCAGAACCGCGAGCAGTATCCCGCCCATAACGATAGTGGTGAGGTACCGGTTCACGCCGTAGATGTTAAGGCCGCTTGAGATGATCTGCACGATCATTACCGCGATGACGGTTCCGACGATTTTTCCTTCCCCGCCGTTTATGTCCGTGCCGCCGAGAACCGACGCGGCAACGGACTGGAGCAGGTACGAGGAGCCGTAGGACTCTTTGGCCGAGTTGTAGCGGGAGGCCATGAGTATGCCCGCCACGCCCGCGAGAAAGCCGGCTATGATATACACCCAGAACAGCACGGTTCTGACCTGTATGCCGGAGTAGCGGGTAACTTTCGGGTTGCTGCCGGTCATGTAGACCTGACTTCCGAAGCGGCTCCGCTCAAGGAGCACGTGAGTCCCCAGCATAACCGCCACAAAGATATACAGGGGTATCGGAACCCCCAGGAAGACGCCGTTTCCGATGCCGAGAAACTGCGCGGGGAAACCGGACACGGCGCCGCCTTTGGTGATGTTAAGGCTTATTCCCTCGAAGAGCGTGGCGGTTCCCAGGGTGGCTATCATAGGCGTAACCCCCAGGAAGACCACCACGAACCCGTTAAGGGCGCCGCACAAAAGCGCGGTAAAAAGCATGAGGCTTACGCCCGCGCCTATGGCCGCCCCCGGGGATCCGCCGTTTTTCGTAACCGCGGCCATCGCGACGCCGCCTATTATCATGGAAAGGGTGGCGCTGAAAGTCAGGGAGAGGTTTATCCCGCCCGCGACGATAACCAGGGTCATGGATAACGCGAGAATCCCGAACTCCGGCAGCTGGTACGCCATTGACTGCAGGTTCCCGCGGCTTAGGAAGCGCCCGGGAGAAAGTATCGCCATAAGGGTAAAGACAACGATAAACAGCGCGAACAGGATGCCTTCGTTGGTTTTAAGCAGGGTTTTCGCTTTCGCGTGAAAGACCGGTAGATTATGCCGCATGATACGTTACTCCACATCGACGCGGATTTGTTTCCGCTCAAGGCGCTTTTTCTGCGCCATATCAATCGCGATAGAACCTGTGATGATGATGCCGACCACGATTTTCTGCCAGAAAGTGGGTATCTTCATCAGGATGAGGCCGTTGTTGATGACGCAGAATATCGCCACCCCCAACAGGGTTCCCGAAACGCTGCCGGTTCCGCCCAAGGTGCTCGCGCCGCCTAAGACCACCGCGGCTATGACCTGCATCTCGAAGCCGAGAAAGGCGTTCGGGTCAACCTGGCGCATGATGGACGTGTGGGACACCGCGGCAAGGCCGATGAGAAACCCTTCGTAGGCGTACACGAACACGAGAATACGGTTTGACTTGAAGCCCATCCGCTCGGCGGATTCAAGGTTCCCGCCGATGGCGTAGACGCCCCGGCCCGTAACCGTTCTTTTTAAGAGGAACCACGTCAGCGCCGCGGAGACGATGAGAAAGAGGCTCTGTACGGGAAAGCCGATGACCCGCCCGCTTTTAAGGGGGATGCGCAGGATTGTGAGGCGTCCGAACCGGATAAAGTTCTCTGGAATGCCGGTCATCCAGTTTCCGTTCGTGAGGTACAGCACGATACCCAGGATGATACTCATGGTTCCGAGGGTCGTTACGATCGGCGGGATTTTGAGACGCGCCACCAGAAGGCCGTTCACCAGCCCCATAACGGTTCCGGTTAAAACCGCCACGAGGAGGGCCGCCGCCAGATTTGAGGAAATATGTATCAGGAAATAGCCGGTCGTAACCGTAACCGCCGTAATAATCGACGCCGCGGATACGTCAATGCCGCCGGTGAGTATAACCACCAGCATACCCAGCGCCATAATCGCCAGGGTCAGGTTGCCCTTGAGCAGGTCGAGAACGTTTTCCAGCGTGGCGAACGAGGGATTGGCAATGGTAATGACGAGGGAAATCCCTATCAATACAAATAAAATAGGCAGCTCTTTTATCTTTTGTACACCCATATAATTTTTTCCTTGTGCTTCATGCTTCTTTCGCTTCCGTATTTATTTTTATACTTCCTTTTTATTCTTTTATTTCGTTTTTATTCCGTACCGCGTGTTTTCGTTTTCTTGCCGCGCCCCCTAGAGTGCTTTGGCAAGCAGATCTTCCTGGTTAAGCCCCTCGCAGAACCGGTCGCAGGTTATTCTGCCGCGGCGCATGACGATAACGCGGTCCGCAATCGCGAGTATCTCCGGCAGTTCCGACGAGATAACCATAATCCCCATGCCGCCGGCTGCCAGGTCCCGCAGGATCTGATGGATTTCCGTCTTTGCCCCCACGTCGATGCCGTTAGTCGGCTCGTCAACAATGAGGAGCTTCGGCGCGGTGGCAAGCCATTTCGCCAGCACCACCCGCTGCTGGTTGCCGCCTGAGAGTTTCGAGGCCGCAAGGTCCGGGAGCGGTGGCTTTATATTGAGCTTTTCCATCCACTCTTTTGTCAAACCCGCCTTCTTATCCCGATTCACCAGTCCCAGCCTGTTGGAAATCGCCCTTAAGACCGTGATAACGAGGTTGTCTTTTACAGGCTTCCCCAGCACGAGCCCCTCGTGGAGCCGGTTTTCCGGCACGTACCCGATACCTTTGGCCACCGCGTCTTTGGGGTTCCGAATAAAGAGCAGCCTGCCTTCGAGCGAAAACGTGCCTGAATCGGGCGGGTTAAGGCCGAACAGGGACTGGGCCACTTCGGTTCTTCCGGCGCCCACAAGACCGGTAACGCCCAGAATCTCTCCCTTGTGGAGGGAGAAACTTATTTCTTTGAACTGTCCGGCTTTGGAAAGCCCTTTTACTTCGAGGAGCGGCTCTTCCCGCCGGTTTTTATCAAAAATCTTGTACACGATTTTCCGCCCCACCATAAGGGAGATAAGTTTATCCCCGTCAAGCTCCTCTTTGTTAAAGGTTCCCATGCACCTCCCGTCCCGAAACACGGTAAACCGGTCGGAGACCGCGAAAAGCTCGTCAAGTTTATGGCTTATAAAGAGCAGCGAGATGCCCTCCGCTTTAAGGGAGCGCATAATATCGAACAGCTTGGCCACCTCTCCCTTGGAGAGCGCCGAAGTCGGCTCGTCAAGGACAAGGAGCCGCGCCCTGTTTGCCAAAGCTCTGGCAATGGCGACAATCTGCTGTTTGGCCACGGACAGGGACCCGACCGGCGCGTGTATATCAAGCTGAAACTGGAGTTTTTCGAGAGCGGCGCGGGCGATTTCTTCCATAGCTTTCCAGTCAACGAGGGAGACCCCGTCTTTGACATAGGGTCCCAGGGCGATATTTTCCATAACCGAAAGATTTGAAAACAGGGAGAAATCCTGGTAAATGACCACGATGCCGCGGTGGAGGGATTCGAGCGGCGCATAGGTTTTGAAGGGTTCCCCGTCAAAGACGACGGTTCCGCCGGTTTCCGGCGTGTAGAGGCCGGACAGAATCTTTATCATGGTTGACTTGCCGGCGCCGTTTTCACCAATGAGCGCGTGGATTTCTCCCTTGTTAATGGTGAACGAAACGTCTTTGAGCGCCGTAACTCCCAGAAACTGTTTGGTTATTCCCCTAATCTCCGCCAGAACCTCCGCCATATCTCCCCCTTGCTTCCCTAAGTATATCAAATACCCGTCCTGTTTGCAAATTTTTACTTTTTCCCCTAATCTCCGCAGCCTCCGCAGCCGTCTCCGACGCAGCCTCCGGCTGTTTTAAACAGCTTCCCGCGTTGCGCCTCGAAGCGGTCAACGTCCGCCGACAGGCGACGCGGGAAGCTTTTGAACCAGCCGGAGGCTGCGCGAGCGCAGCCGCGCCTACGCAGCAACCAGATTGCGGGTCGGACACGGTGTTGCACCATTATCAAACACCAAGCGGCCATGCCGGAACCGTCGGAGACGGGGCGGGGGCGGCGTAGTATAAAAAAAGGCTTTGCGCTAGGATGGGGGTATGAAAGTCGCGCTTGTTCATTACTGGCTTGTTACCATGCGGGGCGGGGAAAAGGTGCTTGAAGCGCTCCTTAGTATGTTCCCGGAGGCGGATTTATATACCCACGTGTATAACCCGAAGGGCGTTTCGCCGCTTATACGGAGCCGGCGGGTGTACACGTCCCCCATTAACCGCCTGCCCTTTGCCCGCTCCCTCTATCAGACCTATATGCCGCTTATGCCCGACGCGCTTCTGTCTTTTAATATGCAGCCCTATGACCTTATCATCTCAAGCGAGGCCGGCCCTGCCAAAGGGGTGGTGCCGAACCCGGACGCCTACCACCTCTGCTACTGCCACAGCCCCATGCGCTACCTTTGGGATATGTACCACCAGTATTTTGACGGGGCGAACAGGGCCACGCGCTTTTTTATGCGCCGCCTTATCCCGCGCCTGCGGGTGTGGGACAGCGTTTCGGCCAACCTCGTGGATTGTTTCGCGGCCAATTCGACCTATGTGGCCAAGCGTATCCGGCGCGTGTACAATCGGGAGGCCGCGGTGGTGTTCCCGCCGGTTTCCATTGAGAGGTTTCTGGAGGTCGAGCGGAAGCCGGAGGATTTTTACCTGTATTTCGGCCAGCTTGCGGGCTATAAACGGGCGGATCTGGCGATTGAGGCGTGCGCTGCCTCTGGAAGAAGGCTGGTGGTGGCCGGCGCGGGCGCGAAGGCGCGGGATATTCGGCGCTGGGAAAAATCCGGTCTCGTTACGTTTACCGGTCGGGTTTCAGACGCGGAGATTGCGGGCTATTTTTCCCGGGCCAGGGCGCTCCTTTTTCCGGGCATCGAGGATTTCGGGATTATTCCGGTCGAGGCCAACGCCGCGGGCTGTCCGGTTATCGCGTACCGGAAGGGCGGGGCGCTGGACACGGTGCGGGAGGGGTACACGGGCTTCTTTTTTGACAGCCAGACCCCCGCCTCCCTTATAGGGGCTATGGACCGGTTTGAAAACGAAGAGGCGCGTTTTGCCAGCCGCGAACCCTTTACCCGACAGGTACGGCGCTTTTCGACGGAGGCTTTTACCGAGGGGATACGCGAGCTCGTCTCGCACCGCCGGCGCCTGTAATTTCCTCCCTAGTTCCGCGGCAAAACATTGATGTTCTGAGGCAAAACATTGATGTTTTACGGCAAAACATTGATGTTCTGAGGCAAAACATTGATGTTTCGGAGCAAAACATTGATGTTTTACGGCGGCGTGTAGTAAGCGAAATACGTGAGCCGCACGGCAGGACGCTTATAGAACAGCCGGAGGCTGGTCGGAGACGGCGGAGGCTGCGCGAAGCGTAGCCGCGCCTTAACAGTAGCCGGTAACGTAAACGGACAGGGTGTTGCACCAATTTGAAACAACAGGCGGCCATGCTGAAGCCGTCGGAGACGGCGGAGGCTGTGGGGGTGTTTTTTTTTATGTTTTCGGTAATTATGGATACCGGTCCGTTATGAAAAAAAACCTATAGAATAGGAAAAAGGAAAAAAATGACAGTTATAAAAGAGGCGATTATTAAGGCGGCAAACCGGCAAAACCTCAGTTATGAAATGGCGGAAACGGTTATGCACGAAATTATGGACGGCAAAGCGAGCGATATTCAGATGGCGGCTTTCCTTACGGCGATGGCGGTGAAAGGAGAAACCATTGAGGAAATTACCGCCGCAGCCGCGGGAATGCGCAAACACTGTATCCGTATCCTCCATGATATGGACGTGCTTGAAATCGTGGGAACCGGCGGGGATAATGCCAACTCGTTTAATATCTCCACCACCTCCGCGCTGGTTATCTCCGCAGCCGGCGTCAGCGTTGCCAAACACGGGAACCGGGCGGCTTCAAGCAAATCCGGCGCCGCGGACCTGCTTGAAGCTTTGGGGGTAAACATTACCGTTCCGCCGGAACACAGCCTCGCGCTCCTTAAAACAATGGGGCTTTGCTTTTTGTTTGCCCAAAACTATCATATTTCCATGAAATACGTGGCGCCGGTGCGGAAAGAGCTGGGGATAAGAACGATTTTTAATATCCTGGGGCCCCTGGTTAATCCCGCCGGCGCGAACAGGGAACTCCTCGGCGTGTACGACGGGGACCTGGTTGAGCCTATGGCGCGGGTTCTGGCAAATCTTGGGGTGAAACACGCCCTCGTGGTCTACGGCACCGACGGGCTTGACGAAATATCCATAAGCGCCCCCACGTCGGTATGCGAGGTGCGGGACGGGTCGTTTTCGTTTTATACGATTGAGCCGGAGCAATTCGGTTTCAGGAAGTGTAAAAAAGAGGACCTCGCAGGCGGCGGGCCCGCTGAAAACGCACTCATTACACGGGACATTCTCTCCGGCGCGAAGGGGCCGAAACGGGACGCGGTGGCGCTTAACTCCGGCGCGGCGCTCTATATCGCCCGTCCCTCTCTGACCATAGCGCAGGCGATCCGTATCGCCGAGGAAACCATTGACAGCGGGAAGGCCCTGGCGCACCTTGAAAGGTTCATAGAACTCTCCAATAAGCCGGCGCCGGTAGCGGAATAAGAGAAATAAGGGGAATGGATTTTGATTCTTGACGCTATTACGGCGCACGCACGGAAACGGGTTGCCCTGGCCAGGGAAAAACAGCCCTTTGAGGCGCTGCGGGAACAGGCTTTGGCGCTGGAAGGCGCGCCGCCGGACTTTGAAAACGCGCTGTCCCGTCCGGGGATTTCTTTTATCTGCGAAATTAAGAGGGCCTCTCCGTCCAAGGGTATCATTGCCGAAGACTTTCCCTACCTTGCCATTGCGCGGGAATACGAGAGCGCCGGCGCCGCGGCGCTTTCGGTGCTTACCGAGCCGGCGTATTTTTTGGGAAACGACCGGTACCTCCGGGAAATCGCCCGAACGGTACCGCTTCCCGCGCTTCGCAAGGATTTTGTGGTTGACCCCTATCAGATTTATGAAAGCAGGGTTCTGGGCGCTTCCGCGGTGCTTCTTATCTGCGCGGTTTTGGATGACGATGCCCTTGCCTCCTGTATCCGCCATACCCGCGCCGCGGGGCTTTCCGCGCTGGTGGAAGCCCACACCGAGGAGGAAGTCGATCGGGCGCTCCGCGCCGGCGCCGGAATTATCGGCGCAAACAATCGGGACCTCAAAACGTTCACCGTTGATCTTGCGGTTACCCGCCGGCTTCGGAGCCGTGTGCCAAAGGACACGCTCTTTGTGTCCGAAAGCGGTATTCATTCCGAAGAGGACGTCAAACTCCTTGCGGACGCGGGTGTTGACGGGGTGCTTATCGGCGAAGCCCTGATGCGTGCGGAAGACAAAAAAAAGCGCCTCAGCGCGTTACGGGGGTATACATAGGCAAAGCCCGCCGGCAGGCGGGCTTTGAGCCGCAATGCGGGAAGCTTAGGGAAAAAAGTCAGATTGCGCTGAGGGCTTCGCGGAACTCTTTGGCGTAGAGGTACATCTTTTTCAGCGCCCGATTTTCAATCTGCCGCACCGTCTCCGGTGAAACCCGCATCTTGTCGCTCAGGTTCCGCAGGGTATACCGCTTGCAGCCGTTTATCTGGTACCGATGGATAAGCACCCATTTTTCCCTTGACTTAAGCCGGCTGAGTATCTGCGCCACGCTTTCTTGCGAGAAGCGCTTGAAAAACTCCTCTTCGGGGTTGTAGGTATAGTCCGCGTACTTGTCAATCACGGGCGCGTCTTCGTCGCCGCTTTCCGTCTCAAGGGACACGAGCGGGCTTGTCATGTTGAGCAGGGTTTTTATTTCATCCGCCGGAATACGGAGCTCTTCGGCAATCTCCTCCGCCGAAGGCTCGCGCATGAGGGTCTGGCCGAGTTCCTGTTCGACCTTTCGTATCTTTCGTAAACACTCTTCTTTTCGGTGGGGCAGGTGGATGTCCCGCTGCTGGTCCGACAGAAACCGGATGATATACTGGCGTATCCAGATGCCCGCGTAGGTTGAGAAGCGGACATTCTTGGTATGGTCGTATTTTTCCACCCCCCGCATAAGGCCGATATTGCCTTCCTGAATAATATCGAGGCTTATCGACGCGCCGGCGCCGGCGTAGGTTTTGGCTATTTTGACAACCAGGCGCAGGTTGGCCTTAAAAAGCTGATCCTTCGCGGCTTTGTCTCCGGTTTTAATCCGCTTCGACAACGCGATTTCCTCTTCGGCGCTAAGCAGGGGAATGTGCTTTATCTGATCAAAGTAGGTCTGTAAAATATCATCATCTTTGTAAGACGGTGTACGTGCTTTTGTGTTCTGCATATATTCCTCCAAGTGAGTGTCCTCGCGTGTACCAGAGCAACAGGCGTGCCATACCCGCCGCTTTCTAGGTGAAAAAAGGGAAAGAAAAGGGAAAGAGTAATAATGCTTGGTAGTATAACGAAATGATTTTTCAAGCCCCGCCGCGCCTGCCAATACGGAACGCGCCCGCGCCGCCTTTGCCCCTTCGCTTTGTATCATATTGTATACACTCCGCCGCATATTTATTATTTTCACCGCCTCCGGCTGTTTCAAAAGCATCTTGATACGCGGCTCACCGCCTCCGGCGGTTCCATAAGCGTCTTGCGGTGCGGCTCGCAGCGGGCGGGGTCTGTTTACTTCCGCGCACCATGACTTATTAAAACAGGGCGGCACGGAAGTTTGGGGGGACCAGTCCCCCCAAACCCCCCGTCGGCGCGGGAAGCGGTAGCGGCTCACAGCAGGCGGAGTCCGCTTAGCGATACGCCGCCCGCGTTGGTAAGCGGGCCGGCGGGGTTTATTTTTATGCTTTATGTAAGGGAGTAAGGGTAAGAAACAAGGATGTGCGGCGAAGAAGACTTGAACTTCCATACCTCTCGGCACCAGCACCTCAAGCTGGCGTGTCTACCATTTCCACCATCGCCGCGTTTTATAAGATGTTT
>JAITHR010000022.1 GCA_031279895.1 Spirochaetaceae bacterium | reverse complement strand
GAACAGCCGGAGGCTGGTTAGGTTTTGGCGGTTTTTAAGAGTGCGGCGCCGATAAGCACGAAAAGGGCCACCGGAAACCACGCGCCTATGAGGGGCGGGATGTAGTCCATACGCGCCATCATCATGGTAATCATCTCGGTAACGTAAAACACCACAGCTGATCCGAGGCTTGAGGCGAAACTCATAAGGAGGATGTTCTTCCTGAACCGCCCGCCCATAGAAATCGAGAGTATCATCACCACAAAACACACTGCGGAAAAGGAATACCGGTGGTAATAGTCCGCAAGCGCGTTGGTAAAGGGGAGGCCCGCGATTTTAAGGTCGTCCACCATAAACGCGGCTTCCCGTGCGGAGAGATCCTCCACGTTTACCGCGCTCCGCCGGAAGGCGTCCGGGTGTTCGGTGTAGTCCGCGCCGGATTCCAGAGGTTTTATGCGCATAAGGTCACCCTCCCAGTCGTACAGCACCCCGTTGGTGAACTCCCAGTGTTCCCCGTTCCACGCGGCTTTGGGCGCCCGGACCACTGAAAGCGGCCCGCTGTTTTCAGGGACCTCAAGGATGATGACCCCGTTTAGGATCAGAGCCCGGTGGTCGTAATAATCGATTGAATAGACCCGCCGCCCGTTTTTGGACTTTATCACGATGTACGAGTCCCGCGCCCCGCGGGGCTGGTGGAGGAGTGCGCTCCCCAGGTCGTTTTTGAGTTTGAAAGTGGGGACCACCACGTTGTCCTCAAAGAAGAAAGAGCAGACCGAGGAGAGGAGGCCGATGATCACCAGGGGCATACTGAACCGGTAGAACGGGATGCCGGAGGCGAAGATGGCGGAGAGTTCGTTGCGGCTGTACAGGTCTCCCAGGGTGTAGGCCGCGGCAAAGAGGAGGGCCACCGGCAGGGCGTAGGAGAAACTTTTCGGCAGGTAGTAGGCGCACACGAGGAGTATCTGGCGGGCCGGGACTTCGTAGTTGAGGTAGCGCCAGAGGTTTGCGAACAGGTCGATGAGGGAGATGAAGAGCATGAACATAATGGCGCCTGCCGCGAAGATAGGGAAGAACTGTTTGAGGAGATACCGGTCAAGCGTCGTCATGCACAGCAGCAGCCTCCGGCTGTTTCATAAGCTTCCCGCCTCGCGGCTGTAAGCAGGCGGAGTCCGCTGTGGGCAGCCTCCGCAGCCTCCGGCTGTTCCATAAGCTTCCGGCTCTGCGGCTGTAAGCAGGCGGAGTCCGCTGTGGGCCGTCTCCGCAGCCTCCGGCTGTAAGCAGGCAGAGTCCGCTGTGGGCAGCCTCCGGCTGTTCCATAAGCTTCCGGCTCTGCGGCTGTAAGCAGGCGGAGTCCGCTGTGAGGCAGCTTGTCGCGTATGAGTAGTGTAGGCCGCGTGTGTTCGTTCTTGTTGCGAATACAGCCTCCGGCTGTTCCATAAGCTTCCCGCCTCGCGGCTGTAAGCAGGCGGAGTCCGCTGTGAGGCCGCCTCCGGCTGTTCCATAAGCTTCCCGCCTCGCGGCTGTAAGCAGGCGGAGTCCGCTGTGAGGCCGCGTGTGTTCGTTCTTGTTGCGAATACAGCCTCCGGCTGTTTCATAAGCTTCCCGCCTCGCGGCTGTAAGCAGGCGGAGTCCGCTGTGGGCAGCCTCCGGCTGTTCCATAAGCTTCCGGCTCTGCGGCTGTAAGCAGGCGGAGTCCGCTGTGAGGCAGCTTGTCGCGTATGAGTAGTGTAGGCCGCGTGTGTCGCTCTTGTTGCGAATATAAAAGAATCATTTTTTGATGCGGAAGAGGGTGAGGGAGAAGCCGATGCCTATTGCCGCGAGGTCCGGGAGCCACATGGACCAGAAGGGGGAGTAGCCCAGCCTGAGTCCCATGGTTTGCCCGCCGATGAGCAGCACCCAATAGATGAAAGAGATGACGATGCCGAAGATGAACCCGATGGCCTGCCCGTTTTTCTTGACCATAAGGCCGATAGGCACGGTGAGGAACATGAAAGAAAACGCGCCCAAGGGGAGGGAGAATTTTTTGTAATATTCGATGAGGTGCTGGCGGAGGCTCCGGTCTTTCCGCAGGGCTACGGCGGCCTGGGATTCGCGGGTAAAGTTTGCGAGGCTGTGGGAGCGCCTGTTCCACGCTTCGTGTGCGGGGCCTTTGCGCAGGCCGTATTCCAGAGATAGGGCGTGGCTAAGCGCCTGATGATACCGCTGGTCAAGCTGTTTTCCCAGGGTTTTCCGCTTCTCCCGAATGGCCTTACGCACGTCCCGCGAACTCATTTCCGACGGGGTGAGAGAGGAGATGGCCTGAATCATATCCTCCTGGGGAACCCAGTAGCGGAGAAACCGGCTTGAGGCGTAATCGTAATCGGCGCGGGCGATCTCTTTGGAAGACTGGACAAACGCCTGGTTGAGATCAAGGCTCAGCCCCTCTTTTCCCGCGTCCCGCAGCTCGGCGTTTTTCGCCATAATAACCCGCCGCTCGCCTTCGCTTGTTTTGTCGATGATGAACACGTCGTCAATCGAGCTGCCGTTTACGTCGCCTGTAACAATGACCGTGTCTTTGAAGCGCTTTACCGAATGGGCGCTCAGTTCCAGAGCCGGCGTTGACGCCAGCACTTTGCGGTAGAGCCTGCCGTACTGGAGCCGCCCGGCTGGAAGGAGCACGTCGTTGGCGAAGAACGAGAGCGCGGAAATGAAGGCGCCCACCGCAAAGGCCGGCGTGAAAATCATCCGGTACGAGAGCCCGGAAGAGAGCATCACGAGGATCTCGTTGTCCGACGTGAGCCGCCCGATGGTCATCAGGGTTCCCACCAGGGAGGCGAAGGGCGCGGAGAGGGCGATTACCGACGGGACCGCGTAGATGAGGAGCCGGATGACCTGGGGAACCGGCGCTTTTTTCGAGAGCATATCCTCCGCGATGAACAGCATCTGGTTTACGAAGAAGATAAAAAAGAATATGAAGAAGCACACGGTAAAAGAGAGGAGGGTTTCTCCCACGATATACTTAAACAGCGTCCAGGACAGGGAGCGGGTCATTCCGTAGTCTTTCATGTTTTCGTGCGGCTATATGCCGGTGGAGCCGAACCCTCCCGAACCCCTTTCGGTGGGGGAAAGGGTTTGGACTTCCGCAAGAACCGCCTGCACGACCGGCGCGATGACGATTTGGGCGATACGGTCCCCGTCCCGTATCGTAACCGGCTCGGTTCCCAAGTTGATAAGAAGGACCGCCACTTCCCCCCGATAATCCCGATCAACGGTTCCCGGCGCGTTAAGCACGGTTACGCCCTGTTTCGCCGCGAGACCGGAACGGGGGCGTATCTGCGCCTCAAAGCCTTCGGGGATTTCAAAGGCAAGGCCCGTGGGAACCAGCGCCCGTCCCAGCGGCGGGATACCGAGCGGCTCCTGAAGAAACGCCCGGAGGTCCATTCCCGAGGCGCCGGCGCTTTCATACCGGGGAATTTTGAGGCGCGGGTCTGTTCCGCGTACCTTTATGACCGGAGGAGGCATACGCCTAGCGGCGGCGCGGCGGGTGGTGGTTCCGCTCACGATGCGGGGGGGGGCTTTCGTCGTTTGGCTGGGGATCTACCGCGTCAATATACGAAAGGTTAAGCCGTCCCATTTTGTCTATCTCAAGGAGTTTGACCGGAAGGGTCTGCCCCTCTTTAAGCACGTCGGTAACCGCGGCGATCCTTTGACGGGAGAGCTTTGAAATATGCACCAGCCCTTCTTTTCCCGGCAGAATCTCCACAAAGGCCCCGAACTCCATGATCCGCTTCACCGTGCCGGTATATATCCTGCCGGATTCCGGATCCGCCACAATGCCCATCACCGCGTCTCTGGCTTCATCCGCTTCTTTGGCGTTTTTCCCGTAAATCGTAACGGTGCCGTCGTTATCGGTGTTGATGGTAACATGGAACTGTTCGCAGAGGGCCTTGATGTTTTTCCCCCCGGGCCCGATAAGCGCGCCTATTTTGTCGATCTCGATTTTGAAGCTCACGATTTTCGGGGCAAGGTCGCTTACGCGGGTAGGCTCTTTAATCGTGGCGTTCATAATCGAGAGGATATGGAGCCTCCCCCGCCGCGCCTGATCCAGAGCCTTCCGCATAATCTCCGGGTTTACTCCGGCGATTTTGATGTCCATCTGGAAGCCGGTAATCCCGCTCTCGGTTCCCGCGACCTTAAAGTCCATGTCCCCCAGGTGATCCTCTTCCCCCAGAATATCCGACAGCACCGCGGAGCGCTCACCGTCGGTAATAAGCCCCATCGCAATGCCCGCCACGGGCTTTTTCATGGGAACGCCCGCGTTGAGCATGGCCAGCGTACCGCCGCAGACCGATGCCATTGAGGAGGAGCCGTTGGATTCCATAATTTCGGAGACGACCCGAACGGTATAGGGGAACGCTTCTTTGGCGGGAACCATTGCCTCCAGGGAGCGCCGCGCCAGATTGCCGTGGCCGATTTCCCGTCGTCCGGTGCCGAGCCGCCCCACTTCACCCACCGAATAGGGCGGGAAGTTATAGTGCAGAATGAAATTTTCCCGCTTGTCCCCTTCGATGTCGTCGAAAATCTGTTCGTCAAACACGGTTCCCAAGGTAGTTACCACAAGGGACTGGGTTTCGCCGCGGGTAAAGAGTGCGGATCCGTGGGTCATGGGGAGCACGCCCACTTCGCAGGCAATATCCCGAATGTCTTCCGTGCCTCTCCCGTCAACCCGCAGGCCCTTGTCCAGGATGGACGAGCGCACGATTTCGTATTCCATGTCTTCAAAAAGCGCGGAAAAGAGCTTTCTCTGCGTCTCGTCTTCGAGCTGTTCCGCGTACCGCGCCTTAAAATCCGCCTTTACCCGACGGATAGCCTCGTGCCGCACCGTCTTGCCTTTGAGAAAACACGCTTCGTGGAGACGGGGGTACGCCTCTTTCCGAAGGGCCTCCGCGTTTTGCAGGGACGCGGCGCTCTCGGTGAGCGGAAGTTTCGCTTTTCCCGCCAGTTCCCGCAGGCTCTCCTGGAGGACGCACAGCTCCCCTATCATGGCGGCGGCTTTTTCGAGCGCCGCGATCATAAGGTCTTCCGCCACTTCGTTGGCCCCGCCTTCCACCATGGTGATACCGTGTTTGGTGCCGGCCACCACAATCTCAAGGTCGGATTCTTCTATCTCCCGATAGGTGGGGTTGACCACGAGTTCGCCTTTGATAAGGCACATACGCACTCCGGCGACCGGCCCGTTAAAGGGAATATCCGAGATATGCACCGCAGCGGAAGACGCGATAATCGCCAGCATATCAGGGGGGTTGATCTGGTCCGTCGAGAGGGTGGTCGGCACGATTTGGATTTCCCGCCCGAAGCGCTTTTCAAAAAGCGGGCGCATGGGACGGTCGATAAGGCGGGAGACAAGAATCTCCTTGTCTTTCGGGCGCCCCTCCCGTTTGATAAAGCCGCCGGGTATTTTGCCCGCGGCGTAGTATTTTTCGTTATAGTCAACCGTAACCGGCACGTAATCAAGACCCTCTACCGAGTCCTCCGAAGCGCACACGGTAGCTATGACGCAGGAACCCGCGTATTGGGCGAAGACCGCGCCGTTTGCCTGTTTTGCTATTTTGCCGGTTTCAAGGACGAGTTCCTTGCCGGCTATGGTGTATGTTACTCTTTGAATCATAGAATCATATTTTCCTT
>JAITHR010000002.1 GCA_031279895.1 Spirochaetaceae bacterium | reverse complement strand
ACTTTTTTAGTATACAACAAGATAGACAGGAGGTCAAGAATGTTGTTACAAAACTTTTTTGTTGCGCCTTATATCCCCATGCCTAAAGGCAGGGGTTTTACGGCGAACCGGATAAAAGGACTGTACTGTTATGCTTAAGGTAAAAGATCTTTCAATCCGCTTTACACGCTATACCGCATCCTACACGCGGGAACAGCTTGAGGCAGTCTCCTCTATCGACATAGACGTCGCCAAAGGGGAAATCGTCGCGGTAATAGGCTCGTCCGGTTCGGGAAAGAGCCTGCTTGCCCACGCGATACTGGGCATCCTCCCGAAAAACGCGCTTACAGGCGGCAGTATCGCGTATAACGGGGAGGAACTGACGCAGAAACGCCTTGCGAAACTGCGGGGGCGGGAAATCGCCCTTATCCCCCAGTCCGTGACCTACCTGGACCCCACCATGCGCGTCGGAAAGCAGGTCGCGGGAACCAGCCGTACCCGCGGGGAGACGGAGGAGGTCTTCCGCTCGTTCGGCCTTGCGAAAGAGGTGACGGACTTCTATCCCCACCAGATTTCAGGCGGCATGGCGCGGCGGGTGCTGGTGGCCGCGGCGCTCATAAGCGGCGCGTCCCTTATTCTCGCTGACGAACCGACCCCCGGGCTCTCGGACAAACTCATCCGCGAAGCCTGCGGCCACCTCCGCGCGCTTGCCGACGCGGGGCGCGGCGTGCTGCTTATCACCCACGATATTATGGCGGCCCTTACCGTGGCGGACAAAATCTCCATTTTCTACGCCGGATCGAACGTCGAAACCGCGCCGCGGGAAGACTTTACCGGCGCGGGAGAGGCCCTGCGCCACCCCTACACCAAAGCGCTGTGGAACGCGCTCCCGCAAAACGGCTTTTTCCCCCTTGCGGGCTTCCAGCCCGCCTCCGGCCCGTCCGATTCGTCCCCCAAGGGCTGTCCCTTCCTGAAACGGTGCCAAAACGCCGGATCCGAATGTGCCGCGCCGGTCCCTTCGCGCCCGGTCCGCGGCGGCGCCGTGCGGTGCGTCTATGCCGCTTGAGACAAACGCCCTGGGCTTCCGGTACGACCGCGGCGCCTGGCTCTTCCGCGACCTCTCCCTCTCCCTTAAAGACGGCGAAAGGACGGCGCTTCTTGGGGAAAGCGGCGCCGGCAAGTCAACTCTGGCGCGTCTTCTCGCGGGCCACGAGAAGCCTTCCCAAGGCCGCGTACTCCTTGACGGCGCGCCGTTTCCACGGGGCTACGCGCCGGTGCAGCTCATCTCCCAGCATCCCGAAAAAGCGGTAAACCCGCGCTTTACCATGCGGGACGTGCTTGAAGAGTGCGGGTGCCGGGACCGGACACTCCTCGACGCGCTCGGCATCGACCGCTCGTGGCTCCCCCGCTACCCCAGGGAGCTTTCCGGCGGGGAACTCCAGCGCTTCTGCGTGGCCCGCGCCCTCTCCGGCGCGACGCGCTTTCTTATTGCCGACGAAGCGAGCGCCATGCTCGACCCCGTAACCCAGGCGCAGATATGGACCGTAATCCTTTCCGAAGCCCGAACGCGGGGCATGGCCCTCCTCGTGATAACCCACGACCTCCCCCTTGCGCGGCGCCTCTGCGAAAACGCCCTCTCGGTGGAAGACCTTAAAAAGAGCGCGGGTATTGCGGCCAGCGCCGCGCCTTTCCATACTTAAAGACAGGGGGATTACCATGAAACGATACGAATTGGTGCGGGAGATTTTCAATTCCTGTTCGGGCAACCAGATGCGGGATGTGTTTATAAGCGAGGTGGAAACAGAGGACGTCGAGTCTTCGGTGAAGCCCTTTCTGGTCGGCACGGATATACAGTGCGAGCGTATTCCCGCGGAAAACGGTGTTGTCGTCTTCAACCTCAACACCGACGGCCTCCTCCAGCGCCTCACCTTCACCGAACTCTAACCCGCAGCCTCCGCCCGCAGCCTCCGGCTGTTTCAGCACTGTTGTTTCTGAATGGTGCAACACCGTGTCCAGTTAGCGGGCCGGCTGCTGTTAAGGCGCGGCTACGCTCCGCGCAACGGTGGGCGGTTTGGAAGCGCCGCGTTGTTGTGCGCAGTAAGGGGGCTTGTCGCGGTTCGGGGCGCTTCGCAGGACGCTTATGAAACAGCCGGAGGCTGCGTCGGAGACGGTAAGGCATGATACTATAAGGAAATACATTACTCATTTTTATCCGTTTCGGTTTTTACACCGGCTTAAAAGGTATACCTTTTGTCGTAAAAGGTATACCGGATGCCGTAAAAGGTATACCGGATGTCCCAAAAGGTATACCGGATGTCCCAAAAGGTATACCGGATGTCCCAAAAGGTATACCGGATGCCCGTCTCCGACGGTTTTAAACAGCGTCATGCGAAGCGCGGCAAAGCAGACGTTGATTGCTTACAGCTGCGTATCAGGAAGCTGTTTAAAACAGCCGGAGGCTGCGGAGGCTGCCGTCTCCGACGGTTTTAAACAGCGTCCCGCCCCGCGCCCCGAAGCAGACGTTGATTGCTTACAGCCGCGTATCAGGAAGCTTTTGTGCCTCCGCCGCCGGCGGCGGCTGAATCCAGCGGGCAAGGGCCGTAAAGAGCGCCGCGTGGTCAATGGGCTTCGTGATGTGGTCGTTCATGCCGGCCTCAAGGCTCTTTTCCCGATCCACCGCCAGGGCGTGG
>JAITHR010000103.1 GCA_031279895.1 Spirochaetaceae bacterium | reverse complement strand
GAACGTTTCCAGGACGGAAACGAACGTTTCCAGGACGGAAACGAACGTTTCCAGGACGGAAACGAACGTTTCCAGGACGGAAACGAACGTTTCCAGGACGGAAACGAACGTTTCCAGGTTGGAAACGAATGTTTCCAGGTTGGAAACGAATGTTTTTAAGTTGGAAACATTCATGCGCGGCGGCGCCTGTACGCGGACGTTGACCGCGGTGAGCCGCTTTGCGGGAAGCTTATGTGCCTCCGCCGCCGGCGGGTGGCCGGAGCGGGGATTTTGGTGTATGCTTCAAAGAGTTTTGCTTTTATTAAACCTATATTACTGACCTAAAGGAGGAAACGTGATGCAATACCTTGCGATACGCCTTTCCCGTTTTGAAAAATCCGACGCGCCGTCGGAACCGACCGGTTCCCGTGCGGCGGCGCGGCGCGGGGCGGTTATGGAATTTCATATACGCCGCGAAGTCCGCGTTCGGCACGGCTTGGAACAGACGCTCTTTTCACTCACCGGCAACGTGGTGCTGACGAACTTTCGGGACGTGCGGGACCTGACCGCGAAACTGAACGCGCCGGAGGAGCGGAGAGAACACCCCGTCAGAGCCGGAGAGCTTAACGCGATGGGCCTTATCGACGAAATCCTGCACTATATCGTGGCGCTCTACCGCGAGCAGGTGCAGCCCGACCTGTTTGAAAGCGCCCTCTCCCGCCTTGCGGAGCGGGTCGGGGAAGAGAAGACCGGCGGTCTTCTCGGCGCCTTCTGCGCCCTGTTCCCGCCCCGTCCGGTCTATGCGGGGGAGGCCTCGGTGGAATCCTATCTTGGAGGCTCGGACCACGGCGAAACGTGCCGGGCCCTGGCACTGGAGGAACTCCTCCTCCTCGCGCTGGCAAACCTCAATCCCGCGTTCCGCCCTTTCCGTTTTCTGTTTAACGACGGGGACCTGGCAGAGGCCACCGCCTACGAGAGCGCGATACAGGAGCTGAAAACGTTTCTCGCGGAGCTTCCCCCCTTCGGGCCCGAGGGCATGAACCTCTGGGACATCCTCCGCGCTCCGGCTCTGGCGTCACCGGATTCCCTTGAGGGCCAGCTCGCGTATATGCGCTCCCGCTGGGGGCTGGTGCTTGAAAGGTTCATAGGCCGGCTTCTTATGGGCATCGACGTGATAAAAGAGGAAAACAAGCCCTCGTTCTTCGGGCCCGGGCCCAGCGAAGCCTATACCTACGGTACGCTTGTCCACGAGTACGAGCGGTTCAGCCCGGATCAGGACTGGATGCCCCGCACCGTGCTTATGGCGAAATGCACCCTGGTCTGGCTCTTCCAGCTTTCCCGAAAATACGGACGGACTATCAGCCGGCTTGACGAGATACCCGACGAGGAACTGGACGAGCTTTCCCGCCGGGGGTTTACCGGCCTGTGGCTCATCGGCCTGTGGGAGCGGAGCGGCGCGTCCCGCACCATAAAGCAGTGGACCGGCAACCCGGAAGCCGCGGCCAGCGCCTACAGCCTCTATGATTACGACATCGCCTCCGAGCTGGGCGGCTGGGACGCTCTGGCGCGTCTGCGGGACCGGTGCCTCGGACGGGGGATACGGCTGGGATCGGACATGGTTCCCAACCACACGGGAATCGATTCGCGGTGGATTGTCGAACACCCGGACCGCTTTCTCCAGCTTCCCTACCCGCCCTTTCCGTCGTATACCTACCGGTGCGACAACCTTTCGGGGCGGGACGATATTACGGTTCAGATTGAGGACCGCTACTTTACCCGCGACGACGCGGCGGTGGTATTCAAGCGCGTTGACAACCGCACCGGAGAGGCGCGTTACATCTATCACGGGAACGACGGCACCTCGATGCCCTGGAACGACACGGCGCAGATTGATTTTCTCAATCCCGAAGCCCGGGAAGCGGTGATAAGAACCATCGTGGGGGTGTGCCGGCAGTTTCCCATCGTGCGCTTCGACGCGGCCATGACCCTTGCCAAACGGCACGTCCAGCGGCTCTGGTATCCCGAACCCGGGCAGGGCGGGGCAATTGCCAGCAGAGCGGAGCAGGCGGTTACGCGGGACGAGTTCGAGCGCCGCATCCCCCACGAGTTCTGGCGGGAGGTGGTTGACCGGTGCGCGGCGGAGGCGCCGGATACCCTGCTTCTCGCCGAGGCTTTCTGGATGATGGAAGGCTACTTCGTCCGCACCCTGGGGATGCATCGGGTCTACAACTCGGCCTTTATGAATATGTTAAAGAACGAGGAGAACGCCAAATACCGCGCCACGATAAAGAATACCCTTGAGTTCGACCCGGAAGTGCTGAAGCGGTTCGTAAACTTTCTTAACAACCCCGACGAGGACACCGCGGTCGCGCAGTTCGGGAAGGGGGACAAGTATTTCGGGATATGCGCGCTCCTTGTTACCATGCCGGGGCTTCCCATGTTCGGCCATGGCCAGATCGAGGGGTTCGAGGAGAAATACGGCATGGAATACCGCAGGGCCTATCGGGACGAAACGCCGGACCGGGAGTTTGTGGAGCGGCACGAGCGGGAGATATTCCCGCTTATGCGGCGCCGGACGGTCTTCTCAGGCAGCTCCGGTTTCTGCCTCTACGATCTCTACTGCCACGACGGGTCGATAAACGAGAACGTCTTCGCCTACTCGAACCGCCAGGGCGGGGAGCGGGCGCTGGTTTTCTATAACAACTCCTACCATCAGAGCGCCGGCTGGATAAACCCGGGCGCCGCGTCGATACCGCAAAAAGACGGCGGGGCGCGGCGGGATACGCTGGGCCAGGCCCTTGCGCTGACGCACGAGCTGACGAGCTTTACGCTCCTTCGGGAACACCGGTCGAACCTGTGGTTTATCCGCTCTTCAGCCGCGCTGTGCGAGCAGGGCTTCTTCGTGTCATTGAACGGGTATGAGGCGCAGGTGTTTCTCGATATTCACGAGGTTCGGGACGAAAAGGGGCATTGGGCGCGGCTGTGCCGTGTTCTGGACGGACGCGGGACGCGGGACATATACGGCGCCCTTCAGGATCTGGCGCTTGATGAGCTGTATGCCGCTTTCGGGGACCTCCTGAAACCGGAACTCGCGGCGGCGCCGGCGGAAAAGGGGCCGGAAGGGGAAGGGGAAGGCGGCGCGGATGACGCGGAGGCTGCGCGGGCGGTACGGTTTGTCGAGACCGCGGCGCGGTATGCCGGCGGCGCCGGCGGCGCTTACGCGCCGTTTCCCCGCGAGGAGGCGCGGACAGCTCCTTGCAAGGAGCGTATCGGGGCGCTCTTTACCGGTTATCTCCGCCGCCTGCGCGTTTTTCCCGCGGAGGCGCGGACCGCTTTGAAGAAGGCGCGGCTCAAAGCCGCACCGGACGCGCTTAAAACCGAAACCGAAACCGAAACCAATCGGGTTCTGGTTACGGGCGCTTTGGGGTACGGGGCGCTCTCGCTCCTGCGGGAGGTTTTCGGGAAGAGCGGGACCGGCGCGGAGGCGGCGGCGTTAATGGACCACTGGCAGTTGGGACGGAAGCTGGCCGAGGCGTTGCGGGACGCGGGAGCCGGCGCGGAGCAGGCGGCGGAGATCGCGGAACTGGCGCGGGCCGTGCTTTGCAGAACTGCGCCGGCAGCAACGGCGGCGCCGGTAAGCACCAATCCGGCTGAGAACCTCGTGCTGGAGAACTATCACGCCGAGGACTTCCGCCGGATTTTGCGGGTGAACCGGTTTGAAGGCTGCCTGTGGTTTCATAAAGAGTCCTTTGACCGGAGTTTGGTGTACGCGCCGCTTTTCGCGTCGCTTGAGCGGCCCGGGGCGTTTAAGGCGCTTAAGGAAAAGGGTCCGCGGAATACGGAGGCGGACTACAAAAGCGCGTCCCAATGGCGGAAGCGTCTTAACGAGATCGGTACGCTGGTCGTGGCGTTTAAGGACGCCGAGGCCCTGTCAGAGTACCGGCTTGACGGCCTTCTCACCGCCCTCACCCGCTAACCTGCCGCCCGCCGGCCCGTCTCCGACGGTTTTAAACAGCTTCCCGCGAAGCGCGACGAACAACGCCCGTCCGCTTACCGCGCCCCTAAGCGGACGTTGCCCGCTTCGGAGCGCTTCGCATGACGCTTATGAAACAGCCGGAGGCTGCGGCGGCTGGGGAGGCCGGCCTCCCCAGACCCCACGGTAGCGCGAGACGCGGTGCGCGACGAACAACGCCGCGCCCTGAACAACGCGCAACAACGCGCCGCTTGCAAACCGCCGGAGGCTGCGCGAAGCGTAGCAGCGCCTGGGTAGTATCAAGCCCGCTTACTGGACAAGGTGTTGCACCACTTTGAAACAACACGCGGCCATGCCGGAACAGCCGGAGGCTGGGCGGCCATGCTGAAGCCGTCGGAGACGGCGGTGGCTGGGGAGGCTGCGGAGGCTGAGAAAAAATTGGGTTAGGGGGTTGACGCTGGTTAATAAGCGGATTATTTTAAAAAAATGCTTTTCTTTCTCGTCAGGCTTGACCATTCACGTCAGGGAGATTTTTTTAAATGCGATTTTTTCATAGTAACGTGCCGATTGCGCCGGGCAATCAGAAATATCTGGAGCGCCCCCAGATCAACGCCTTATTAGAAAAGGCCCTGCAAAGCCCGTTGGTCACGGTGGTCGCAGGCGCCGGATACGGCAAAACCTATTCGGTGTATTCCTTCCTCCATACCTATAATACCATTACCGCATGGATACAGCTTTCGGACAGGGACAACCTGGGAACCCGCTTTTGGGAAAACTTCGTGCAGGCCGTGGCCTCCATAAGCGAAGAAAGCGCCGAGAATATCCGGTCCATCGGCTTTCCCGAAACAAAGCGCCAGTTCGACCGGTATATGATGGTTCCTTATATGGACGTTATGCGGGATTCGAAATACGTTTTCGTGTATGACGACTTCCACCTGCTCCATAACGAAAAGGTGCTGTCCTTTCTTGAGCGGTCGATTACCAGCCCGTTCAACAATATTACCTCTATTCTGATTTCCCGTAGCGAACCGGACATCAATATGATGCCGCTGCTCTCGAAAGGGCTTCTGGCGGAAATAACCGAAAACGACCTCCGGTTCAGCCAGAAAGAAATGACCGATTACTTCCGTCTGCTCGGCCTCCGCCTCCCGCAGGAAGCTCTTACGTCGGTGTATCGTGATACTGAGGGGTGGGCTTTTGCCATCCACCTCACCGGCCTTTCCCTCAAAAACGGCGCGGCCAATACCGATTACGCCCGATCCTCCATGAAGATAAACATTTTTAACCTTATAACCCATGAAATTTTCGGCGTTGTCTCCAAAGAACTCCAGCGTTATCTTATCAAACTTTCCCTTATCGAGCATTGGAACCTCGAACTCCTTACCGATTTGGCCGGCAGCCCGTCCCTTATGGAGGAAATAAAGCGCATCGGGTCGTTCGTTCACTTCGATCTGTATCTCAACGAATACCGTCTCCATCCTCTGTTCCTGCAATACCTGGGGAGCAAACAGGGCGCGCTGTCAAAAGACGAGAAAAAAGAGGTGTACAGCCGCGCCGCCGAGTGGTGCCTCAGACATAATTTCAAGATGGACGCGGTAAGCTACTTTGAAAAAGCCGGGGATTACGCGAAAATCATCGGCCTCGTCTATACCATGGCCCAGGTAATACCCAATGATATGGCCCAGTTCTTTCTGGAGATTTTCCAGCGCGCTCCGGACTCGGTATACCGGGAAAACCCGGAGTCCCACATCCTGCGCGTCCGGTTCCTCCTCATCCAAAGCCGGTTCCCCGAAGCGTTCGAGTCCCTCCAAACCACGATAGGGCGCTTTGAAGCCCTTCCGCTCTCCCCTTTTACCCAACGGGTGCTTTTCGGCTCCTACATCCACCTGGCCTTTTACGGTATGCTCCGGTGCGTCGAAACCCACGATTATACCTTCTACAAACACTTCGAGCAGGCCCGCGCCTATTTCCCGCCCCGCGGCCTTGAGTTCCGAACTCCGGCGAACAGTATGTGCGTCGGTTCGTATATCTGCCGCGTGGGTATTCCCGAAAAGGGGTACATGGAAAGGTTTATCGAAGCTGTGGATCTGGCCGTTCCCCACGCCGCGGCCACGCTCAACGGCTGTATGTCCGGTTACGGCGACCTCGCACGGGCGGAACTCGCGTATTTTCAGGAGGACATGGACCGCGCCGAAGCTTTCGGATGCACGGCGCTCCATAAAGCGCGGGAGAACGCCCAGTTTGAAATCGAGATACGCGCACTTTTCTATCTCCTGCGGGTCAACCTCGCCTATGGAAACGCCGGCGCGGTGGACCATATTCTTAAACAGATAACCGCCAAGCTTGACACCCCCCAATTCATAAACCGCCATGTCCTTTACGACATTATTATAGGCTGGTTTTACGCGCAGATTGAACAGACCCACCAGCTCCCCGAATGGCTCAAGAACGATTTCGAGGTCAGCGAGATAAACAATCTGATAAACGGCCTTGAAGTGCTGGTCAAGATAAAGTACCAGATTTCAAAAAAGCGCTACGCCGCGGTGCTGGCCACCCTGGAAAACCAGTCCAAAAAATACGAGGTGCAATCCTTCCTTCTGGGGCAGATCGCCATCCACGCCATAAAAGCGGTATGCTATTACAAACTGAAAGACCGCTCGAAATCCCTGCGCTCCCTTGAAACCGCCTACGCCCTCGCGGAGCCGAACAACCTCACCATGCTCTTTATCGAGCTTGGAAAGGATATGCGCGCCCTGCTGGGGGAAACCTTGAAACGGAAGGACCCGTGCGCGGTCCCGCTCGAATGGCTTGAAAAGATACACCGCAAATCAGCGGCCTACGCCAAGAAACTCTGCGCGGTAATGGAAAAGTATCAGGATAAAACGAGCGCCGCATCCCTGTCCAATCGGGAGATGAACGTGTTGACCGGCTTGTCCCAGGGACTGACCAGAGGGGAGATCGCGGACATCTCCGCCCTCTCGGTGAACACGGTCAAAAGCGTCATCACCAGCATCTATATAAAGCTGGGGGCCGTAAACCGCGCCGACGCGATACGCATTGCCACCGAGATAGGCATCCTCAAAATCTGAAAACAGGAAAAACAGGAAAAACTAGAGCGTCCCCGCGCCCCGCGCCCGCCGGAGCTTCGCGCTTTCGGCGTGGGCCGTAAGGCCCTCGGCGCGGGCGATGACTTCCGCGGCTTCCAGCGCCGCATCCTGTCCCGCGCCGCCTGCGCACCGCAGGACAGTACGCGCTTTGAGGAAATGGCGGACCGAAAGGCCGCCGGTAAAACGGGCGCTCCCGCCGGTGGGAAGGGTATGGTTGATGCCCGCGCTGTAATCGCCCAGCACTTCCCCGGCCTGTTCCCCTATGAAAAGGGAGCCGTAGTTTTTAAGGCGCCCCTCCCAGTCCTCGGGATTCGTAACGTGCAGCTCAAGGTGTTCCGGCGCTATGGCGTCGGCAATCGCAATCGCTTCTTCCGCCGTATCGTACACGATGAGAAGCCCGCCTGCCGCAAGGGAAGCGGTTGCCGGCGCCGCCGCGCCCCGGACCCGCGCCGCAAGGCGTTCCCGCACCGCGGAGGCTGTCGCGTGGTTCGGAACAAGGGCGCGGGCGCGGGCGTCAGTATCATGCTCCGCCTGCGCCAGCATATCCGCGGCAATGAGATCCGGGTCCCCGGAGGAGTCCGCGATAATAAGCACGTCAGTGGGTCCGGCGGCAAAATCAATGCCGGCCTCGCCGAAGAGGAGGCGTTTGGCCGCGGAGACGTACCGGTTGCCCGGTCCCACCACCACGTCCGCCTGCGGCACCGTTTCCGTACCCAGTGCCAGCGCCGCGATGGCCTGCGCGCCGCCTATGGCAAACACCCGGTCCGCGCCGGCAAGACGGGCAGCCGCGAGGATACGCCAGTCGGGAAACCCGTCTTCCTGCGGCGGGGACGCCAGCACCACTTCCCCGACCCCGGCGGCCTTTGCCGGAATAATCCCCATAAGCGCCGAGGAGACCAGCGGGAACCTGCCCGCCGGAACGTACACGCCCGCCCGCCCGACCGGAGCGACCCGCTGTCCGGCTATAAGGCCCGGAGCCGTCTCAAAGTCAAAGTCGACAAACCGGTCTTTCTGCGCCAGAGCGAAGCGCCGTATAGAGGACGCGGCGGTCTCAAGCGCCGCGAAAAGCGCCGGCTCGGTGGTTTTGAGCCTTTCATACCCCGCCGCGATACGCGCCGCCGGCGTTTCAAGAACC
>JAITHR010000081.1 GCA_031279895.1 Spirochaetaceae bacterium | reverse complement strand
CTCAGAACATTAATGTTTTGCCTCAGAACATTACCGCCTCCGGCGGCTCCATAAGCTTCCCGCCTTGCGCCTTTCAGCGGTCTTTGTCCGCTTTGAGCCGCTTTACAGGACGCTTTTGTGCCTCCCGCCGCCGGCGGGCCGTCTCCGATGGTTTCATAAGCGTCCTGATACCGCGGCAAAGTACGCAAAGACAGCTTAGGGGCTTGGCGTGGTTCGTGGGGCGTGGTACGCGGACGGTCGCTGTTTGAGCCGCGGCGCGGGAAGCTTATGAAGCCGTCGGAGACGGGGCGCGAAGCGTAGCCGCGCCTAGTCAGTATTAAGCCCCCTAAGCGGACACGGTGTTGCACTAATTTGAAACAACAAGCGGCCTTGCTGAAGCCGTCGGAGACGGTTGCACCATTAAGAAACAACAGTGCTTAAACAGCCGGAGGCTGCGGAGGCTGCCAGGGTTTGCGGGCGCAAACCATGTAGAGTTCCTCGCTGTCAATCAGTATTTCCTCGCGGAGAGCGCAGTCTTTCATGCAGTTCATCACCACGCGGGCAGGCGGGAGGTCGTCCCCTCTGATGCCGTGGATGCCCTGGTGTCCCGCGTGGATATGCACGCGGTTTATCTTGTCCCGACAGTCCGAATGGAGCACGCTCAAAAGCCCGCCCCGCTTGAGAAGCCCGCTTAAACGCCGCGTTACGGCCCGCTTGTCCTCAAAATGGGGAAACACCGAGTAGCAGACGATGTGGTCGAAGGTTTCCGGCTGGAAGGGATAGGAAAGCGCGTCGCCCGCGACGAAGGTAATTCCCAGCCCCTCGGTTTTGCGTCTGGCCACGGCTATCATCTTTTCGGCGCTGTCAATCGCGGTAACAGCCGTCGGGTCCGTAAGGCGCGCAAGGAGGGAGAGCAGTACGCCGGTGCCGGTGCCCACGTCAAGCACCGTATCCCCGGGTTTTATGCTAAGGAGCGCCAGCATACGTTCCACTTTCGCCATGTTATGGCGGGATATGTGGTCCCATTTCTCCGCAAGCCCGTTAAAGTACGCTTCTTTATCCGTACCCCCGCTGTTTTCCACGCGCTCAACCGTGCCGAGCGCCTCTTTGTCGTCATATTTCATCATACAATCCCTCTTTACTCCCGTTTTTTCCGTTTTTTTCTCTTTACGCGCTCTTTACGCGCTCTTTAGGCGCCCGGTCTTCCCCGTTTTCTCTCTTTTGTCCGTTATGCCGTGGATGCCGAACACCAGCGCCGCGCCGATAAGGATAATAGCGGAGCTTACCGGTATGTCAAGGGCGAAAGAGAGGGCGTAGCCGGTGAGGTTCATGCAGAGCCCCAGGGCGCTCCCCCAGAGGAGGATGCCTCTGAACGTGCGCCCCAGCCGGCGGGCAGCGAGCGCGGGAAGGATCGTTACCACGTCGACCATGAGCGCGCCGGTAACGCGCATGGCCGACGCGATGCCCAGGCACACGGCAAGCATGATGCCCCCGTAGACCGCCACTGCCCGCACCCCCACGGCCCGGGCAAGGTCCCGGTCATAGAGGACGATATGGATTTCTTTGTACGCCGCAAGGAGAAACGCCATTATCCCCAGGGCCGTGAGGGTAATAAGGCGCGTGTCCTGGGGGGTAAGGCTTAGGATGTTGCCCCAGAAGATATTGAAAGCTTCGATAGCGTGGATGTTGCTCTTATAAAAGATGATAAACGCCACGCCCATACACACGGTCATCATAAGCCCGAGGGACCCGCCGGCGGACACGTGTCCCCGCCAGCTCACCGCCGCGATGCCTATGCCCGCGATAACGCTGCTTGCCATGGCCGCGATAATCGGGTTAAGGCCGAAAAGGAGCGCCGCAGCAGCACCGAGGAGCGCCGCGTGCATGACCGCGAACCGCGCCGGAATAAGTTCCAGATTAAGGATGAAGGTTCCCAGCACCGGAAAGGCGACTCCGATGACGCAGAGCGCCGTAAGGCCCCGCGTGAAAAAGGGCATGGCGAAGAGCATGAGGAGGCTACGCATGAGGGCTCTCCCCGGAAGCGAGCGCTTCCGCCCGTCCCTCGGCGAACCGGAAGATACGCCCGCATCGGGAGAGGGACTCGGGGTCATGGGAAACCATGACAACCGTGCCGCAACGGTATGTTTTGACGAGCGCGAGGAGCTCCGACCTGCCCTGGGCGTCAAGGCTGGCGGTGGGCTCGTCGAGAAGGAGCAGTTCCGGCTCCATGGCCAGGGCACGGGCAATGGCCACCCGCTGGGCCTGGCCCCCGGAAAGCTCCCGCGTAAGAGACGCGGCAATGCCCGCAATGCCCGCGGCCTCCAGCGCCCGGTCAACAGGCGCCCAGTCCCGCGCCGAAAGCCGGCGGAAAAGCCCGGCTTTCCCGTACCGCCCCATTGCCACGGCCTCGCGCACCGTGGCCGGAATAAGGCCCCCGCCGGTCTTCTGCGGCACATACCCGATACGGAGGAGGGTGTTCCGAAACCCCCGGCGTCCCGGAACGGCTTCCAGCACGGTAAGGGAACCGGACCGGGGCCGTATCATGCCGAGGCAGAGCTTTATGAAAGTTGATTTTCCCGCGCCGTTGGGCCCGCAGAGACCGGTGAGACTTCCCTGTTCGATAGACAGGGTGATGTCGTTAAGAACCGTAACCCTGCCGTAGCCGGCGCGGACGTTCCGCAGGCTGACCGCGTGGTTCATGGGGATACGGCGTTGATAAGGAGGTCGGCGTTGTAGCGGAAGAGGTCTTCCAGAGTTTCGGTGCCGTCTTTGCCGGGAAAGTTGAGCAGTTCCGCGTAGGGTGCGCCGGCGGCTTCGGCAATGGGAAAGCCGGAGGGCCCGTGATAGTTGTCCACCACGAGCGGGGGCTTTGTCTGGACCAGTTCGAGGATAACCGCGGGAGAAGGCTCCGCCGGGCCGTATTCCCCGATTATCTCAAAGCCCAGCCACTGGATAAACGGGGTCTGCATCCTTTGCACCACTGCCCGCCGGTCCGCGTAGGCGTCCTGTACGCGGCGCCGCAGGTCTTCGGCAAACGGGTCGAAGCTTGCGGCCCACGCTTCAAAGGCGGACACGGTGCCGAGGGCCTCGGCCACTTTACGCGCTTCTGCTTTCAGCGCCTCCGGCGTATTGGTCGTGGCCAGTTTGAGCATCCGCACGTTCGCGCCGCCGGCGGTTTCCGCCAGTTTTTCGGCGAACATCTCCCATCCGGCGTAGACAATAAGGTCCGCCTCCCCTGCGGCGGTCAGGTCCGAGGGCCTTAGTTCGTACTCAGGGGGGTGGCGCAGGTCTACCGGCGCAAGCACGCGGACATTTTGCGCTCCGCCGGCCCGTGCGATTGCCGCGACCCATGACGTTGAGGCCACAACGACTTTCCCGCCGCCGGAGGCGGTCTTTTTGGCTGGTTGTTCTTTCTTGCTTCCGGCAGACGCGGAAGCAGAAAACGCCACCGTAAGCGCCAGAACCCCAAACAGGATTTTCGCGGCGCCGGGTGTTGTTCTTCTTCGGTTGGTGCGATACATTCTTTTCTCCTTACCGTATTAAAGAATGAGATTTTTTATCTTTATAAAAAGACGTTCCCGCGACTGTTGCGAAAAGCCCGTTATAAAAGAATAAAAATAAAGAATAAAAAAACAGAGAAACAGAGGCTTCATACCTTTTTATGGAGGAGCGGTTTCATACCGCCCCAATCAAAGAAAAATAACAGTGTCAGTGTATCCCGCCCGCGCCAACCTGTCAACCGTCTCCGACGGCACCCGAAGGGTGTTCCATAAGCTTCCCGCAAAGCGCCTTTCTCTTACGCCGACTGTTTACCGGCGCGGCTCTAAGAACGCGGCGTTCCGAACAACGACCGGTTCCTAAGCGAACTGCGTGGGCTTTGAGGCGCACCGCAGGAAGCGTTTGAAACCGCCGGAGGCGGGCCGGAGGCTGTTAGTTTAGCGTAACGGTTAGTCCGGCCATGACCGTGATGCCGGGCAGCCGGTATCCGGGCCAATACTCGTAGGTTTGATTGAGCAGGTTGTCCATGTTGATATACGCTTCGGCCTTGTGGATGCGCCATTTCCGGTAACTCATCTCGTAGGCCAGGCGGAGGCGGACGAGGTGCTGGTCGTCAAGGCGGGAGGTTTCGTCGGAGTTGATAAAGCCCGCACTGAATTGCAGGGCAGTCGCGGCGTATACCCCGCCCAGATACCGGTAGTCCCCGGAAACCGTTACGTTCTCAAGGTACTGTACCTTAAAACAGCTTAACCTCCATGAAAACCCGACGGACGCGCTCAAGTCCGGCGTAAAGGGCATCTTGTCAACCTCAACGCCGTCTTCCCCTCTGGCCCGCACGGTCATCCACGACCCGCCGGCAAAGAGGTTGAGGTCTTCGAGGGGGGTTACAGTGCCGTACACCTCCACGCCCGTTATTCTGAAGTACGACACGAGGGAGGCGTTCTCCGGCACGCTTGAGACCGCGATGATGCGGTTGCGCCCGTCGTCGTAAAAGAAGGAGCCGCCTATCGTTGCCTGCACCGCGTCATAGTCAAAGCGGTGGGTTACGCCGATTTCGTGGTGGTACACGATCTCCGGGTCAACCTCCTTTAAGCGGGCGTCAGACGCGCCGCCGGCGTTCACCAGGGACTGGATGTTCGCCGGCGCCGGGTACACGTAGCCCAGCACGTAGTTGGCGTACAAATCGGTGTTCTTGTAGCCCGCGACCACGCCGAACTGGGGGGCCGCGGTGTTCGCCCAGACCGTATGCACGTAAGCGCGGATGCCCGCCTGGGGGGTGATGTGGAACCAGTCGGGCTTCCCGAAGTAATGGCTTGCCGCAAGGTACGGGGAAAACAGGAACATATCGGGAAACTCGCTCAGCACCGAGGGCCAGGCCTCGTTGTGGTCCAGGTTGCGCGTCCGCGTCCAGTCAATATCCATGCCCGCGATAATCTCGCCGTTGGGCCAGAGCCAGAGGGATTCTTTCATGCGGAACCCCACAACCGTAATATCCTGAATGGAATAGTCCCCGTCAAGCGAGGGGTTCTCGTCTTCCCAGTAAAACGCGGTGCGGCTCAGGTACGCTTTCCCGTAGCCCTTTGCCTTGTCAAAGGTATTGTTTACCGTGAGTGTGGCAATCCCCGAATCGGTGCGGAAGCTCGGCAGAATCTCCGCCGCGTCCTGCCCCTCTTTGCGGGGGCGCTCGGAGCGGGCGTTCACGAAGTTCCCCAGGAGGCGGATGTCCCAGTTGGGGGTAAAGGTCCAGCCGGTATTGAGGTAGTAGCTTTGCCGGTACGCTTTGGCGTGTTCCTCGTGGCCTTCGGTGGAGGTCCAGCTTTGGGCCGCGAAGATGTCAAAGGCTTTTTTCTTGAAACCGAAAGAGAGGTTCTCCGCGAAGGTGAGGTAGCTTCCCAGGGAAAGGCCGGCCTCCACCTCCCAGCCTTCGGTTTTCATGCGGCGCGGTATCATGTCAACCAGGGCGTAGCCCACGCCGAAGGCGGTAATCTGGGGGGACTTGTAGACGTCAACCCGCTCGGCGATGTCAAGGGAGAAAGCGTCCGGCATGGACTGCCCGTAAATCGCGCCGTTCCGCGGAACCCCGTCGAAGTTGGTAATGGTTTCGACCGACGGGTGGCTCGCGCCGCGCCCGCGGATATAGAGGCTCGTGCCGGTGTCCCCGCCTATGAGGTTCCGCTTGCTGAAAGAGACCCCGGGTACGTTGCGCAGCGCGTCGAGGAGGTCGCGGGACCCCTGGTCGTGGATCTGTTCTTTTGTTACCGTGTTTTTCTGCCCGTAGGGGGAGGTTTCCGGCGCCGCGGGGGTGTCGGCGGGGCGCCGGCCTTCCACCGTAAGCCCCGCGTCCTCTCCCATAAGGAGGTAGTCTTCGTCGTCTTCTTCGGCCTCCGACTCCGACTCCGACGACTCCGACGGGGACGGGGACTGCGTTTCCTGCGCCCTGACCGGATGCGCGAGGGCCAACATAAGCATAAGAAGAAAGAGTGCGCCCAACGAGAGGCTTTCGCGGGTTCCGCGGCGGGTTATGTGCTGTTTCATCATTTACTCCTGCCTCCGAAAGTCCGCGCCATGTTTTTTCCTGTGGGTTATGCGTTGTTTCATACTTTACTCCTGCCTCCGAAAATCCGCGCCATGGGGATACGGGCCGTACTGGACGAAAGAAAGCACGTCCCGCTGTATCCCGTAGGTTCCCAGGGCGTACTTTGTGCCGATGCGGTTCCGCCCGTTGGTAACGGCGCCGGTATGGTTTGACGGGTTAAACGTGTAATCGTAGATGATGGGTATCGCGTAGTAGCCGGAGATACTCCAGAGGAGCGCGGTGTTCTCGTTTATGAAATCCAGGTGGAGGCTCGTGCTGTCCCACCACCAGTCGGAGCCCACGAGGGACGCGCTGTCCGACGTGCCGCCTCCAGCCGGCTCCTTGGTGAACGTAACCGGTATGAGGGACTCCTTGTAGTCCGAGAACGTAACGGACTGGCCGTCGTCGCTTAGGCTGAAGGGTCCGAGCTTCGTCCACTCGCCGTTTGTGTGGGTAACGCCGGAGACGGTGCCGGTTTTCGTGGCCGCGTCGAACGAGTAGGTATACGTTGACTTGTGGAGTTTCACGTTTTTCGGCCCGAAGGTCAGAACCCCGTGGTTGAGGCGCCAGACGCTTCCGACGATGGCGGCGTTGAGGTTCTTACACTGCGCGGGCGCTACGCCGTTAAAGTTCGGGAAGTCCATGGTAAGAAAGTCTTCGCTCACGGTAAACGCGCCCAGGGTTTCGATGGTCCCGGCCCGCGTCTCGGGGTCAAACGTGTACGGGTAGGCCGGCGGCGGGTAGCCCACGTTGTAGGTTACGGTGGATTCCCTGAAGGTGAGGCGGGTTTCCGTGCCGTCCCACTGAAAGACGATGCCGTTAAGCGTTACCGCTTCTTCCGCTTCCGCCTCTTTCTTGGGGCGCGGGTCCGTTTCCACTTCCGGCGCGCACGACGCGAAGATAAACAGACCGACCAGCACGAAGGCGCGGCGCAGGACGCCGTTGATGTGGGGTGTGGGGCAGCCTCCGGCTGTTTCAAACAGCGTCCCGCCTAGCGCCTGTAACCAGTCAACGACCGCTTCGGAGCGCTTCGCAGGACGTTTATGGAACCGTCGGAGACGGTCAACGACCGCTTTGCCGCGCTTCGCAAGACGCTTATGGAACCGTCGGAGACGGTCAACGACCGCTTTGAGCCGCGGCGCAGGCGGCCCACATCTCTTTTCTGAAAAAACCATAGAAAACTCCTTCTACAATAAAGCTATACCAATCACGCTATTCTGTCCGCTTACCACGCGCCTGTAACCAGTCAACGACCGGCTTCGGAGCGCTTCGCAGGACGCTTATGGAACCGTCGGAGACGGTCCGCTTCGCGCCTTCACTCTATCCGCGTGTATTCCGCGCCGTGGGGATAGGCTCGCCACTGGCTAAACCAGAGGACTTTGTTCCCGTTCGTGAGGGCGAAGGGTCCCTGGGTCGGGATGTTCCCGCTTTGGCTCTGGCGGTTATACGTGTAGGCGTAGACCTCCGGCGTGTCCGAGTGGTACGTGCTTTCGGTGAATATGAGGATGACCTCGGTTTCGTTCATAAACTCGAAGACCATCCACCCGTTGAACCCGTTCTGCCAGCCCCAGGAGGTTCCGATGAGGCTGCCGGTCCACGCGGGCTTTGCGCTTGCCTTCTCGAACACGAGGTCGTAGGCCGCCCGCCGGAACTGCGTTACGGTAATCGAGGCGCCGTCTTCCGCCAGGGTGAACTGCCCGATTTTTTCGATGGTTCCGGTGCGCGTTGCCGAATCGAAGGAGTAGGGGTAGAGTGCGCCGTTGAGCGACGCTTTTATGGGCCCGAACTGGAGGACGCTCTGCTCCCAGACCCAGAGCGCCCTTGCGATGGCGGCGCCGCTGTTCTCGAACACCGCGTCCGGTATGGCGCCGTTATAGCGCGTGAAGGTCATGGTGAGGAAGTCTTCGCTTACGGTGAACGCGCCCAGGGTTTCAATCTCCCCGGCCCGCGTCTCCGGTTCGTAGGTGTAGGCGTAGCGGG
>JAITHR010000078.1 GCA_031279895.1 Spirochaetaceae bacterium | reverse complement strand
AGTGCGGCTAGGTCGCTTTGAGGCGTGATTAGGTGGGGCGGAGGGCGGTTTGGTGGGCGCGGAGGCGTGATTAGTGAACGTCGGAGTTGATTTAGTGGGCGCGGAGGGTGGTTTAGTGGGCGCGGAAGCGCGTTTAGCGAACGTCGGAGTTGGTTTAGTGGGCGCGGAGGGCGGATTAGTGAACGTCGGAGTCGGTTTGGGGAGCGCGGAGGCGTGTTTAGTGAACGTCGGAGTCGGTTTATTGAACGTCGGGGTCGGTTTAGTAAGCGTGGAGGCATGATTAGTGAACGTCGGAGCCGGATTAGTAAGCGCGGAGGCCGGTTTGGGGAGCGCGGAGGCGTGATTAGAGAGCGCGGAGGCGTGTTTGGTGTGTGCGGAGGGCGGATTAGTGAACGTCGGAGTCGGTTTGGGGAGCGCGGAGGGCGGATTAGTGAACGTCGGAGTCGGTTTGGGGAGCGCGGAGGGCGGATTAGTGAACGTCGGAGTCGGTTTAGGTGGGCGCGGAGGCCGGATTAGGAAGCGCGGAGGGCGGATTAGTAAGCGCGGAGGGCGGTTTGGGGAGCGCGGGGGTCGGTTTAGGTGGCGCGGAGGCGTGTTTAGGGAACGCGGAGGGCGGTTTAGTGGGCGCGGAGGCGTGTTTAGTGAACGTCGGAGGCTGCGCGAAGCGTAGTCGCGCCTCAGCAGCAACCAGTCCCCTAACCGGACACGGTGTTGCACCACTTGGAAACAACAGTGTTGAAACAGCCGGAGGCTGGGGGGACCGGCTGGCCGGAACGCGGGCGCTAGACGCCCACTACGGCGGTAACTTCGGGAACCGCCTTTTTCAAGCTTGTTTCGACCCCCATTTTGAGGGTCATCTGTTTCATTGGACAACAACCGCAGGCGCCGGTTAATCGCAATGAAACGGTGCCGTCCGGCGCGACCGAAACAAATTCCACATCCCCGCCGTCAGCCTGGAGGGAAGGACGAATCCCGTTAAGGGCCTGTTTTATTTTCTCTTCGAGCATATAGTTCTCCTGGTTTAAGTATACTCATAAGGGAGGGTAATGGCAATCGGCGCGGGGTTTTTCAGGGCGCGTCCGCGTCCCCTCTGTCGCCGTCAGCGGTGCGGCGGGGGCCGGGCGTATGAAAATAGTTGACAAGGCGTGTCAGTTTCTTGTACCTTGTACATACCGGGAATTGACAGGCGCGGCGCGACGGGTGTATCCGTAAGGCATGGTGCTTTGTAGTCTTTTCAAGGTATGTGGGTATTCTGCCACGAACGCAAGGAGTAAACGCTATGGAGAATAACAGGATGCGCGGAACCGTGCAGAAAGCGCGAAGGAAATCGCGCTATCACAGTAAGGCGCGGGCGTATATTATCGGCCTTTTGGAGGATGCGGCGCTCAAGAATATTAGTATTACCGGCTGCTGCATCGTGCGGGAAAAGCCGGTAAAACTGAAGGTGCGGGAGATGTACGTACTTCACGTGGTCCCGGAGGACACGGTGAGAGCGGATCGGTTCGAGCTGCTCGTGCAGTGCAGGTGGATCCACCTGCAAGGGAATCTTTGCGAAGTCGGGTTCTGGATTATATCGTCCCCCATGTCTTTCTCCAAATACAAACACCTGTGCCAAAGACACTGACCATTTCCTTTAGGAGACCGGGCTGATAAGTCCCCGGCGCTCCATGGTTTCCACCAGGCGGAGGGCGCGGTTTAAGCCTATTTTAAGGTGGCGCTGGATAGAGCCGGCGCTTACTTTGCCTTCCTGCATAACAATCTCTACTGCCCGCTCGTAGAGCGGATCGTCCGTTTCAGAGGGCGCCGGCGTGGAAAGCTCCTCGTCCATAAAGAGCTCCTCGTCAATATAGTCCGCCTCCCCCAAAGTTTTCATGTATTCCACCACCCGCTCGATTTCCTCGTCCGACACAAAGGCGCCCTGTATACGCGCCGGCGCCGGATCCCCGGACCCCGCGTAGAGCATATCGCCTTTCCCAAGCAGTTTCTCCGCGCCGCCGGTGTCCATAAGGGTCCGGCTCTCCAGCTTGCTGGAAACCATAAACGCGATGCGGCTGGGAATACTCGCCTTAATAAGGCCGGTTATGACATCAATCGACAGGCGGGAGGTGGTCAGTACCAGATGGATGCCGACCGCGGGGCTTATGGCCGCAAGGCGGGCGAGGCTGGACTCGAACGTCTTTCCCGCAAGCAGGCCGGAGAACTCGTTTATCACCACCACGATATAGGGAAGGTGATCCACGCCGATGCCCCTTTCCTTGATGCGCCTGTTGTAGCTCCGTATGTCCCGCACCTCAAGGGAATCCAGGCAGGCATACCGCCGCTCGGTCTCGAACACGCAATACTGAAGGGCCTGAAACGCCCGCTTCGGTTCGGTTATGACCGGAGTAAGGAGGTGGGGAATGTCGTTGTAGCGCCGAAGTTCCCCGATTTTGGGGTCTATCATAAGAAAGCGGCATTCAGCCGGGGACTTTTGGTACAGGACCGAGAGGATAAGGCCGTTGAGACAGACCGATTTGCCGGACCCCGGGGCGCCGGCGATAAGAAGGTGGGACATCTCCGCCAGGTCCGTAACGCGGGCCTCCCCCGCGACGTCCTTCCCTAACAGCACGGGTATCTCCGGCTTTCTGCCCTCCCTGTTTCCCAGTTCCGCCCGAATAATCTCGGTAAAAGACACGATAGTCCGTTTGGCGTTGGGAACCTCGATGCCGACCGCGTGTTTCCCCGGAAGCGGGGCGATAACCCGCATGGAAGCCGCCGCCAGACTGAGGGCGATATTGTCCTGAAGGTTTACTATTTTGGAGAGCTTCACCTCCGGCGCGGCCTGAATCTCAAACAGCGTAACAACAGGGCCCTTTCGGATGCCCATAACCTCCGCCGGAATGTTGAACTCCCGCAGGGTTTCCCTAAGTATCAGCGCGGCATCCTTTGTGGCCTGATCGATAATCCAGTATCGATGTTCCGAATACTGGTTGAGAATTCCCTCCACCGGTATCCGGTAGGCCCGCCAGAAAGAAGGGGGCGTCTCGTCCGGCGCGGCGCGGCCTTCCGGCGCCTCTTCCACCGTAAGCTCCAGGGTTTCGGATTCCGGGGCCGGTTCTTTCCGATTACGCGCCTCCGGCGTCTTCGCGGGCCCTAGGGCCTCCGGCGCCGAGAGACATTCGAGTTCCCGCAGTATCGCGGCGGTGGCAAGGGGTTTTATATCGGGAAACCGTATGCGGGCAATATCAAGCCCGCCCTTTTCGGCGCGGCGCTCCGGTACCGGCTCCCCGTCGGCGGCAACGCGCTCCTCTTCCGGCGCACTCCGCACGGGCAGCACGGAAGCGGAACCCCTGGTGTTCGCCGTTTTGAGGTATTCCCACGGATGTTCCCGAAGGGCCCTGTCCGGCGCGACCGGGTCTTCCCCCTCTTGGGCGCCGTCGGGGACTCCGGTTTTCGCCGGCACCGCGGCGCCGGTTCTGGGGAAAAACAGCGCGGTCAGGGTGGCGATAAGGAGCCCCTCGATAACCGTGAGCAGGACCATAAAGAAGCTGAACCCCCCTTTGCCTACCCAGTGAAAGAAGTCGAACCGCAGGGACCAGTATTCAAAGTCCCGCATAAAAACGAATCCTATGGCCACCGTGAGGAAGGGGGCCAGGGAGCAGCTCATAACAAAAATGCGGTCCGGGCGGTAGGCGGGACTGCCCAATAAGAATGCGGCGTAGAAGAGGTACGCGGGAACGCCGAAGGAGAGGATGCCGAGGGAATCGAAAAAGAAAGAGCCTATTCCAAAGAGGATACCGGATGTATTAAAGAGGGCGCCGGTTATAGAAATACTAAGCATAAGAGAGAGAAACCCCAATAACGCGGCCCCCACGATTTCCATCGTGCGGAATCTGGTTATTAAGGGAGATCCTATATCTTTCAACAACACTTGATACAAAGTCCTCCTACGAGCTTTTGAAGGATCCTGTATCCCCCAAAAGTGAGTTACTCCCCTCCGTTTGCATGATTCAGACAGAAAACTAGAAAAACAAAGGCCCCTACCCAGCAAGTTCTTTTAGAAATAGTCTACCTATACTGTAGACAGGATTCCCCCTTATGACAAGACCCAGCCTCCGGCTGTTTCAAACATGGCCGCTTGTTGTTTCAAATTGGTGCAACACCCTGTCCGTTGAGCGGGCTTGCACGGCCTAGGCGCGGCTACGCTTCGCGCCGTCTCCGACGGTTTCAGCATGGCCGCCTGTTGTTTCAAATTGGTGCAACACCGTGTCCGTTTACTTCACTGGTTGCTGCTAAGGCGCGGCTACGCTTCGCGCAACGGCGGGCGGTTTGCAAGCGGCGCGTTGTTGTGCACAGTAAGGGGCGGCGCGTTGTTCGGGCGCGGCGCGTCTCGCGCTACCGGGGGGTCTGGGGGAACCGGTTCCCCCAGCCGCCGGAGGCAGCTAAGCTGTCCCCGCCCGCTTCGTCGCGCTTCGCAGGACGCTTTTGAAACAGCCGGAGGCTGCGGCGCTGCGCGAAGCGTAGCCGCGCCTTGAGTAGCAGCCAGTCCGCTCGCCGGACACGGTGTTGCACCGCTTTGAAATAACAGACGGCCATGTTTGAAACCGTCGGAGACGGGCCGGAGGCTGCGGAGCATCCGAGAACCGAAGCCCCGCGTGTAGGGGCAGACAGTCGCCTACCGGGACACGGTGTGGCGACGCGGTGAA
>JAITHR010000161.1 GCA_031279895.1 Spirochaetaceae bacterium | reverse complement strand
TATACTAACATAAAAGGAACTCTTATGCTGTTATCTGACGCTCCCAAGGGGGCATCGTTTTTAGTGGTGAAAGTTACGCTCAGTAAGGAAGTGGGAAAACGCCTGGCCGACATGGGATTCACCGAAGGCGCGGAAGGCGCGGTTGTTCGCAAAGGGGTTTTCAAAGGCCCCTTACAGGTGCGTATCCGCGGCTATGACATACTTATCCGGCGCCGCGAAGCCGCGGGCATCGAGGTTAATCCCGTGGGCGGCTGGCCGGAAGGCGGGGAAAACCGCGGCGCCGGCCAGAAGCCGGACGGAGGAGCCGAATGAGCGGGAATACCCTGCGTATCGCCCTGGCGGGCAACCCCAACGCGGGCAAAACCACCCTGTTCAACGCGCTCACCGGCGCGCACCACAAAGTCGGGAACTATCCGGGGGTTACGGTGGAAAAGCGGGAAGGGGTCAGGGTCAGGGGGGACCGGCAGTATCATTTTATCGACCTTCCCGGAATTTACAGCCTTACCGCCTACTCCATTGACGAGGTGGTGGCCAGAGATTTTCTCCTTGAAGAAAAACCGGACATTATCGTTGACGTGCTTGACTCGACCAACCTTGAGCGGAACCTCTACCTGTGCCTCCAGATGCAGGAACTCGGTGTTCCGGTGATAGGCGCACTCAACATGAGTGACGAGGCCGCGGCGAAAGGCATCCTGATTGACGAAAAAAATCTCGCCGAAACCCTGGATGTCCCTCTGGTGAAGACCGTGGGGCCTAAGGGAAAGGGGGTTGACGAGCTCCTTGACCGTATCGACCGCATCGACGCGGCGCGGGACGCGCAAAAGGCCGGCAGACGGATAGATTATAAAGAGGAGATAGAGGCGAAACTCGCGGCGCTCCAGCAGAGTATCGGGGAGGACGCGGGGTTCGCGGCAAAGTATCCCGCCCGCTGGCTCGCGGTAAAGCTTTTGGAAAAAGACGCCGACGCCTTCGGCAGGCTCAGGGAACACGCCGCAGCGGGCAAGGTGGAAAAAGAGGCGCTGGAGGCCGCGCTCTGGATAGAAAAGCACTTCGGCAAGGACTCGGAGATTATCATGTCGGAGCAGCGTTACGGGTATATCCGCGGCGCCACGCGGGAGGCGGTGCGGATACGGAAAACCGCGGACTTTTCTTTGACCGAGCGGATAGACGCGGTTATTATGAACCGGTTTCTGTCCCTGCCGATTTTCCTTCTGGTGCTTTGGGGCGTGTTCCAGCTTACCTTTATGCTGGGGGAATACCCTATGGCCGCGCTGGAAACGCTTTTCGGCTTTTTAAGCGACGCTCTTAACGGGGTTATTACGAGCGATATTATCCGCTCTCTGGTGGTAAACGGCATCATCGGCGGGGTCGGCGGGGTGTTTTCCTTTGTCCCCCTGATTGTAATTCTCTTTTTTCTCCTTTCCATTCTGGAAGACACCGGCTATATGTCCCGCGCCGCGTTCGCCACGGACAAACTGCTTCACGCCTTCGGCCTCCACGGGCAGTCCATCTTCCCCATGATGCTGGGGTTCGGGTGTTCCGTGCCGGCGGTCATGGCGGCGCGGACCTTAAAAAACCCGCGGGACCGGATTATCACGATACTCATTACCCCCATGATGAGCTGCGGCGCCAAACTGCCGGTTCACGTGCTTCTTGCGGCGGCGTTCTTTCCCGACAACGCGGCGGCTATGGTTATGCTTATCTACGGCATCGGGGCTACGGCGGCCCTGGGTTCGGCGCTGCTTCTCAAGCGCACGGTGCTTAAGGGGGACCCCACGCCGTTTGTTATGGAACTCCCGCCCTATCGGGCGCCGACCCTTCGGGGGGTTCTGTGGCACGTGTGGGAAAAGACGTGGCAGTACGTGAAAAAGGCGGGAACCGTTATTCTCGCCTCGGCCATCCTGATTTGGGTAATTACCACGTTCCCCGCGCACGAGGTATCTGACACGGAGCGCGTTACGCTTGCCGAGACCGTGCGGGCGGAATATCCCGAAGCGGATGACGAAGAGGCGGCGCGTCTTATAGAAACCGCCGAAGCGGAAAGTGCGCTGGATCACAGTTACGCAGGCAGGCTTGGGAAGTTCATCGCGCCGGTGTTTAAGCCCATGGGCTTTACCTGGAAAATAGCCGCGTCCTCGATACTCGGCTTTGCCGCCAAAGAGGTGGTGGTATCAACCTTGGGCATTATGTATAGGGTAGGGACTGAAGAAACGGAGGAAAGCGAGGGGCTTCGGGACGCTATTCGGGCGGATGCCGACATGACGCCCTTAACGGCGTTTTGTTTTATGCTTTTTACCCTGCTCATCCCGCCGTGTTTCGCGGCTCTTGCCGCCATACGCGCCGAGATAGGCTGGAAATGGCTGGGGTTTGAAGTCTGCTTCCTCCTTACGGCGGGTTGGGCGCTCACTTCGGCGGTCTATCAGATCGGAAAACTGTTTTTATGAACGACGCGGGGAAAGTAATGGGGAAAATAACGGGGAGAAACATCTATGAGTGTGGTTGAGACAGGTATCATCGCCGTTGCCACGGCGGTTTCGGCGACATTCCTGGCCTTGCGTATGGTAAAGATCCACCGCCGCAGCCGCCGGCTGTTTCATAAGCGTCCCGCCACGCGCTCCGAATCGGGCGGCGACTGTTGTTGCGGGGCGCACGGCACGAAACAGCTTAGAAAAAAGCGCCCTGACACGCGCTCCGAAGGACACGGCGACTGCTGCGGGGGCGTATAGCCTCTAAGCTGTCGCCGATTGCTTAGAAGCGCGTATCAGGAAGCTTATGGAACCGTTGGAGACGGGCGGGGGCGTATAATCTCGCGCTGGTGTGGAGTGCGGGGAGGACGACCTCCCCGCGTCTCTTAACAAAACCGGTTTTGTATCCTTAACGTGCCTTCATTTTTCGGCGTAATTCAAAAAGAGGCTTTTTGAAGGCATCCAATCACGCGCCAGCGCGTCCGCTTTCAGAAGCCATTTTTTGATACGCTGTTTCGGCGGCACGGATTCGCCCCAATATTCAACAAACAAAGCGTCATCCATTGTCCGCGCCGCTTCTATCATTTCGTTTTCAATACGTTTTAAGGCGCGTTCTATATAAATACCGCCTTCATCGTCATTATTTGGATTGGCGACACTGCCGGCGGAAAATAAATCTCTCGACTGATGACAGATTACGCCGTGATAGGTGAGTAAATATAATACCGCGTCATCGTATTTATTTTTTGCGCGTCCTGACCGCACAATTCCGGGACACAGCAAGACCGCTTCGGCGCGTAATTTTGTTTTTTCTTCTGTTGACAATGTAGTATATAACCGCGCCTGAATAGGCAGCGTATGTTCCGCGTTTTCATTATTCTCAAGCCACCATAAACGCTCGCCCTTTTGCAGGCGTGAACGGGCGTATTCGCGGATATAACGCATCTTTTCTTCCATTGGCAATACGCGAAAATCATCGTAACGTATGCCCATTAACGCAGAAAGAGAATGTTCCGCCGCAATTTCAACCTCAAAACGCGG
>JAITHR010000138.1 GCA_031279895.1 Spirochaetaceae bacterium | reverse complement strand
CCCTCCTCGCGTCCCGGGACAAAAGGTTCCTCATCATAGGCAGCCTCAACGCCGTTACCTACAAGGAGGTTTTCACGTTACTCAAAGAAAACCGCGTTTGGCTGGGACACGGGTTCGCAAGCGGCGACGCTTTCTTTGAGGGCGCGTCCGGCGCTCTTATCAGGTTCCGCAACGTGCAGTGGTACACCAACCTCGACCACTTGAAGCGCCGCGAGGAAATCCCCCCTCAGCAGGCGCTACACGCCGGAGGAATACCCGCGTTACGACAACTGCGACGCGATTGAGGTGCGTAAGGTAGCCGACATTCCCAAGGACTACCATGGGGTCATGGGCGTTCCTATTACCTTTCTCCGCCGGTATAACCCCGAGCAGTTTGAAATCGTGCGGTTCAGAAAGGGCGACGACGGCAAGGACCTGCCGTAAACGGAAAGTACCCCTATTTCCGTATCCTTATCACGCCCCGCCGCTAAGCGTCATGCCACGCGCCCCGAAGCGGGCGGTGATAGACCGGCTGCCTCCGGCGGCCCGTCTCCGACGGTTCCATAAGCGTCATGCCACGCGCCCCGAACAACGACTGTCAGCTGACCGCGCACAACAACGCCGTCTCCGACCCGCCGGCGGCGGAGGCACAAAAGCGTCCGGATACACGCCCCGAACAAGGACTGTAAGCTGAGCGCACACAACAACGCACAGCTCCCGAACCGACGGAGGTTGCGCGGAGCGTAGCCGCGCCTGGGCAGTAGCCAGATTGCTCAATGGACACGGTGTTGCACCATTCGGAAATAACAGGCGGCCATGCTGTGCCTCCGCCGCCGGCGGTTAGTGGGTGTAGATGCCGGTAACGGTAATGTCGCTCCAGAGGGAAGAATAGGATTCCAGACCGCCGACCGCCTCTTCCCACACGTCTTGCAGGGCGTACTCCCGATTTCTGACCATGGTCCGCCCGCGGGGGTCCATGCGGGAAAGCGCGGCCTGGCCCCGGGAAAAGGTAATCCGCCGGTTGTCGAGGCTGCCGAAGTAGTAGGAAGCGGCGTCCTCACGCGAGGGGAACCCCTCCGGCCCGGCGCCGGCGCCCAGCGCGGGATCAAGGGGAACCCAGCCCAGGCCCTCAACCCAGAACTCCGCCCAGTAATGACGGACCGCGGCGCGGGAGTCGTACACCAACACCCCCGCCGCAGGAAGCGCGGGTATCTGCGTGGCCCGCGCCAGCGCACAGAAAAGGAGCGCCGCGCCGTATGCGTCGCACCGCTTCTCTTGCAGCGCCTCAAGCGCCCCGCCGGTATCGCCGGAGGCCCGCCGGATGCCGCCCTCCCGTAGAAGCCATTCATATATCCGGCGCGCCTTCTCGTAGGGGCTTTGCTCGTTTCCCGCGTTTCCCGCTCCCGTAATGCGCTGCGCCAGAGCCGCTACGTTCGGATTGTCCGCAGGGATAAGCGCTGACGGCAGGGTATAGACCGCCTGTACGGGCGACGGGTCGTGGGGTTTCGGCTTCTGGGACGGGCTTTGCACCGCGGTCTCCACCGTATAGACCTCGATAATCGCGGTCATGCGCAGAGCGGCGTCCGCCGCTACGTCGGTGAGCTGAAAGAGGGCCGTTCCCTGATAATTCTCCACAAACGGCGCGATGTTGGAGACAGGCGGGTCCACGAGGCGCTGGGATGCGGACCGCACCGGACGGGGGACCCACAGATACAGGGTATTCGGCGCGTGCGCCGCCTGCGCCTTAATGTCAACCCCGTAGGAGACGGTATAGCGGCGCTTGTCCTTAAAGGTTTTGGTTCCCGGACTGTCCGTAACTTTGAAGAAGACCGAGCCCGCGTTTTGTGCCGGCGTGCGAACCTCAAGGCTGCCGCTCGCGGCACCGTCGGGAACCCGAATCCAGATTTCCCGATCGCTCCAATGCTCATAGCCGAATTCCCCGTCAAAAACCTCCACGGTCCTGGCCTCGCGCTCTTCAGCCGGCACCGTCGGGGAAACTTCGCTCTGCCAGGGGAAGAAGACCCCGCTCGCGCCCCGCGAAGAGCCGAACCCGCTCCCCTGGAGAACGATCCGGGACCCGACCGGGCCGGACGCGGGGTTCACCGCGCTTATAAGGGGGCCCAGGCTTCTATCGGTATCGGGAACCGGTGCGGGCATGGCCGCCTGATTTGAAAACAGGAGGGGGTTGCTTTTCACCCGATCCCGATGTACGGAGACCAGTCCCGCGCCGTTAAACTCCGGTATCTTTATGCGGATTTCACGGTCTTCCCAACCGAGATAGGAGGAGGAGGTGAGGGGTATGCCCGCAATCGTAACGTAGGAGGAGCCCTTTTCATGGCCGAAACCGGTTCCCCGCACCTTAAGAACCTCCCCGGCCTGTCCCGCGGAAGGGTCAAGGGAAACGATAACCGGCTTTTCTTTGGCGCAGGAGAGGCAGAGGCAGAAAAGGATAAGCAACGCGGAACACGGCGCCGCGCCGGGGGGCCGGCTCATAACCCGGGCTTTTCTTGCCCGTCCCCCCGCGGCGGCGCGGGCGCGGGGGTTTCTTCGGAGGGCGGCGGCGCCGCAGGATAGGGGCGGAGGCGTATCTGTATCTCGATGCGCGCCTCGTCTTCCGCCGAACCTAACGGGAAGAAGTAGACCGGTTCCCCGAACTCAAGGGCAATGGTTTGCAGGGTTGTCTGATACCGAATGCCCTGATTGGGAACGTCTATCCAGATCTGCCCCTGGGCCACCAGCACGTTGTTCCCGTTTTCCCGAAGGTAGGGGGTAAACTGGGCAGCCACCACGATATTGGTTCCCACCAGTTTTAAGCCCACAGGCCGGCCCGGAATGGTTACTTTGGAATTGGCCGAGTGCCATACTTCCTGCTGGTTTCTCTCTATCACTCTGGCAACTATATCCAACACCACTGCCCGCTCTTTGATACCGGGGAGGAGTTCCTCAAGGGAAAGCTCCTGGGAGGACGCGCCTGCCGCGAGAAACAGCAGGCTCCCTATGGCGGTGGGTAGCCATTGCCGTCTCCTCATCGGGTATCGAGTCTCCTTGAGTAATCCGCCGCTTTGAGAATGGTAGGCTCTCCGGTGCAGGAGAAGTTTTTGCTTTCTGGAAGCCGGATTATCACAATATCGGTGGAGTCCTGGTTTCCCAGATACTGGAGGACGCTGGTCATATCCGAGACCGGCACAATGCCCTGGGTTCCCGAAGCGGCCATAGGATCCTGATTCGGGAACGCCGGCGGAGGCCGGCGGGTAAGCGCGAAGGCGAAGGCCAGCGCGAGAAGCGCGACTGCGGCGGCCAGCGCGGGAAGGGGCAGCGAGACCGTGCGCCCCCAGAGGGCGGGATCCTCTTTCCGCCGGCAGGTTCTCCGGTCCAGAAAGCGCAGCCGCCGCCAGACCCGCTCCCGCGCCGCGGTTAAGAGGTCCGCCTGGGATTCCCGCACGGAAGCCGGCCCCCGCAGCGCCTCGGAGCAGCGCCGCAGCCGCTCAAATCGGGCCTGACAGACGGGGCAGGAGCCGAGGTGGGCTTCCAGTTTCTCTTTCCATGGAGAAGGCAGCTCTCCATCAAAGTACACAGAAAGAATTTGATAATCAGGACACATTACGAACCATCCTTTGCTAATGCTAAAAGCCCGGCCAACCGTTCCCGGGCTCTGAATACCCGAACTTTTACGTTTCCCTCGCTTATGCCAAGGGCACGCCCGATTTCTTTATAATTCAGATCCCCGTATTCTTTTAATATCAACACAACGCGCAGATTTTCCGGCAGTTTTTCCAGAGCTTCCCGTATTTCCTTTTGGGTCTGCTGTTTAATAAAGAGGTGTTCCTCCGTATCGACGCTCCTCGTGTCTTCGCGGAAGGCTTTCTGGTATGCTTTCCGTTCTCTGTCTTTGCGTTTCGCGTAATTGAGCGAGGCGTTTTTAACCACGCGGATAAGCCAGTATTTCGCCTCTTCGGGATTGGGAAAAACCATGTTTTTTTCATACAGTCGGGAAAAAGCCTCCTGACAAAGATCTTCCGCAGCTTCTTCGCTGTTGGCAATACGGTAGGCTACCCGGAACAGTATCGGAAATACGGTCTCGTACATGGCGCGGAACTCGGTACGCGCCGCCGCCGGTTGGGGAAGCCTTTCGTCGCGCCGCGCTTCCTTCTTCCTTAAAAACAACGTTTTCCCTCAACCGTTACATAGTCAGGATTGGGACGCCTGCCCTTCACAGCGCCACACGGTACCCCCTGGGCGGTCTTCCACTGTGACGCCTTTATTTTTGAGGGTCTCGCGGATGCGGTCGGCTGCGGCGAAGTCCTTGTCCCGCTTTGCCCGGGCGCGTTCGGCCACCAGACGCTCGATTTCGTCTTTGAGTTCGTCAGGGACCGGCGGGGACCGCCTTCTCTCCGCTTCCGCGGCAAGGTTAAGGCCCAGCACCCTGTCCATATCAAAGGCGCCCAGCAAAGCCTCCTGCGGACTCGAGTCGGAATCCCGCAGAAGCCCCCAAAGCTCGGCCAAACCCCTGGGCGTGGAGAGGTCGTCTTCCATTGCTTTGTTGAAAGATTCGATATAGGTTCCGGCTTTGCTTTGGGACAGGGACTCAAGGGCCTTCGGTTCCGGCTCCGGCAGGGGGCCGGCGCCCAGGGACGCGGCTTTATCCATAATCCTGTCCATCAGGGACTTGCGGGCGTTTCGGGCGCTTTCAAGGGCCTGGTATGAAAACTGAAGCTGGCTGCGGTAATGCCCTCCCAAAAGAAAGTACCGGTAATCCAGCGGGTCGTAGCCCGCGTCCACGAGGCTTTGGAGGGTGAGAAATCCGCCGGAGGACTTGGACATTTTCCCCCGATCCAACACGAGAAACTCGTTATGAACCCAGTAGTTTACCCACGGATGCCGGCCTGTGGCTGCTTCGCTCTGGGCAATCTCGTTGGTATGATGGATAGCGACGTGGTCGATACCGCCGGCGTGGATGTCAAAGGTTTCCCCCAGGTACTTGATACTCATGGCCGAGCATTCGATATGCCATCCCGGGTAACCGGTTCCCCAGGGGCTTTCCCACACCAAAGCCTGATTTTCAAACTTGCTTTTGGTGAACCAGAGCACGAAATCCTGGGGGTTGCGCTTGTTTTCATCCACGCCGGTACGGGCGCCGGCTTTAAGGTCCCCGAGGCGCAGGCGGGCGAGGTCCCCGTAGCGGGGAAACTTGGTAATATCAAAGTAGAGATTGCCGGCGGCGGAGTAGGTGAACCCTTTGGCCTCTATCCGTTTGATAAGGCCGATCATCTCGTCAATATGCTCGGTCGCCCGGCATATCACCGTAGGCGGCGTGATATGCAGGCGGCGGGTATCGTTAAAAAAAGCGCGGGCGTAGAATTCGGCCACTTCAAGCACGCTTTTTCCCCGCTCCTGGGCGCTCCTTACCATTTTGTCATCCCCGTCGTCGGTATCGCCGGAAAGATGGCCCACATCGGTAATGTTCATCACATGGGTTACCGCAAAGCCCATGCGCCGCAAGGTTCTCACCAGAACGTCGTGAAGCACATACGCGCGCAGGTTGCCGATATGGGCGTAATTATAGACGGTAGGGCCGCACCCGTAAAAGCCCACTTTGCCGGCGGCAATGGGTTTAAAGACCTGCAACTCCCGTCCCAGCGTGTTAAACAACGTAAGCGACATGGAACCCTCCGCTTTGATCTACGCCCCTTCTTTTTTCTTGCAATCCTTACAGTCTTTTTCGATATAATCAGCCACGCACTTGTCGCATAAGGAACATTGCTGACAGTCCCCATGTTTTACCTGATCATCGGCCATTACCGTGCCGCACCGCTCACAAGCTACTGCGCCCATATTGGTTTCCTCCATACATACATAACACATACATACCGTACTTCATATACCGTACCCTATGTATCGGCTTTTGACACACTATAGCACACCCGCTCTCCGGGCGCAAGCGCCGGCGCGCCGACCCGCCGCCTGTTTATCCCTTTTGGGGAGGCTGGGCCTGGGGCTTCTGCTCTTTCTTTTCTTTCTGGCGGGCTTTTATAACGTGTTTGAAAAGCATATCCGCGTCTATTTTGTCGTCCACCCCGAACTGCGGTATAATCCCTTCGCCGTCAACGCTGCGGAACAGGTTGGCGTCATTGTTCTGATAGGCCCAGCTGTCGGGGTTGTTGACGAAATAATCCAGCACCGTAACCACCGAGAGGGTAAAATAGATGAGCGAGGCGTTGTTCCGTTTGGCCGGCCCCAAAAGCCCGTCGAGCCGCATGGCAAGGGGGTTGGACGCCACCTGAAAGTTATAGGGCGCCCAGGGGTTGGCGATGCCCTTGCAGGGGATCTGTTTCTCCGGCCCGCCCTGTTTGCTCGCCTGCTCGACGCTTGAGGCCGCCACGGTAAGGTATCTCCGCAGTTTCCGTATTTCGGGAAACACCGGCGGGACAACGCTCTTTTTAACCGAGGTGGCCATGATGTTTTCAAAGCGGTAATGGGGGAAGAAAGCCAGGCGCTTAATCCACTGGAGCTCCGAATAGAGGCGCTTCGCGTAGTTGTTCTTGCGGGAATCCTGAGAGGTTTCCAGGAGCTGGCAGTATTCGATGAGGCGGGCAAGGTACTCCTGGGTGAAATTTATCACGTATTCCCGCCAGCCGTTGATGATTTCCTCAAGGTGGCCGTCTATTCCGTCGGTGTTCTCAAAGACGACGTACCGGAGCGCGGAGATAAGCTCCTCGATAACCCGAATGAGTATTATCGCCTGGAGGAGCGGGTCCGTCGGGGAGATAAGCTCGTACCCCTTCTTTAAGTCAAGGGACTTGGCGAAGTACCCGTACATATCGGGGTAGGTTTCGGCTTTTTCCCAACCGGCCTGGGGAAAGAGGGACTCTAGGGTGCGCAGCCCCCGATCCACCGCTTTCCGCTCGTTGTCCTGGGCGCTCCGGCGGGCTTCGGCTTCCGGCTTCTCCTGCGCCTTGACCTCCGCCGCCGCCTCTTCCCTGGGCATTTCCTCTATGCTTTTCTGGTTTATGTTTTCCGGCGAGATGCGGTCTTTGTCAGTTATGTTAAGAAACGCCAGAAACCGGCCCCGCCGCTCAAGGAAGAACCGCTGGTACGGGAGCCATCTATTGGAGAGCAGTTTGAGAAGCAGGGGGTACAGAAGGTAGTGGATATTTCTGGATACCGTGTCATAGGCGCCCAGCGCCGAGCGGATATGCTCCTGATACTTGTCTTTCGCCTCGATGGGGTTATCGATGTAAAGGATTTTATAGAGCAGTTTATAGGCGCCTTTGATATGGGTTTCGTAGTCCAGCAGCTCAAGGATGACCAGGGGTTTATACACCGCCCGCAGTATCTCCACCAGGTCGCCGACTTTGACGGTCTTGGGGCGGGACTGCATACGGGCCATGTCGCTGCTTATCCGCTCGATATTCCAGTGCCGGATAACGTCGAGAATGGAAAACATAAAGGGCGACATTTTCTTCATCTGCTCGTTGTTACGCAGGTTGTTGCGCGGCAGAAGCGTTCTGGTTGAAACCACGAGAAGCTCTATGACCTTGTAATACCCGTCAAGCTTGTTGTTTATAAAACTGGCGCTTACATAATCCGGGCTTTTCTTGATGAAAGAAAAAAACGACGCTGCAAGCTGGGGCAGGGACTTTATCTCAAAGGGACTTTGCGCCTCATACCGGTCCATTCTGAACCGCTCGGAGTTGCGGAGTTCGATCGGTACGTTCGGGTCGTCCTCCGGGTCCGTCTTTTTGGCGGCGCCGCTCTTTTTAGATCCCCCCCTGCCCGGCCCGCTCCCCTGCTCGCTTTCATCCGCAAGGACCTCGACACGCCGCATCGGTTGGGCGCGCTCCCGGGTTTTCGGCGGGCTTTTCGGCGGTTCCGGGTTTTTCTCCACCCCCACTTCCCCGCCAAGAACTTCCGCCATGCGTTTCGCTTCATCCGCGTTCATGTCGCCTAAATTCTGCCGCACCCGATTAAGTTCGCCGGGCGCGTATATCGCCTTTTCTTTTGCCATACTGTCTCCTCAATTATCCCCTCTTTACCGTATTTTAATGACTCGCGCCATGTTATACAAGCCCCACCGTCTCCGCCGTCTCCGACGGTTTCAAACATGGCCGCCTGTTACTTCAAAGTGGTGCAACCGCCGGCGGCGGAGGCACAGTATGGCCGCCTGTTGTTTCCAAGTAGTGCAACACCTTGTCCGTTTACGTTACCGGCTACTGTTAAGGCGCGGCTACGCTTCGCGCAACGGCGGACGGTTTGAAAGCTGTGCGTTGTTATGCGCAGTAGCCTCCGCACCCTTCAGGCGGCAGCCTCCGACGGTTTCAAACAGGGCCGCCTGTTGTTTCCAAGTAGTGCAACACCGTGTCCGTTTACTTCGCCGATTGCTGTTAAGGCGCGGCTACGCTTCGCGCCGGCGGCGCCGGTGGCACAATATGGCCGCCTGTTGTTTCCAAGTAGTGCAACACCTAGTCCAGTTACGTTACCGGCTACTGTTAAGGCGCGGCTACGCTTCGCGCAACGGCGGGCGGTTTGAAAGCTGTGCGTTGTTATGCGCAGTAGCCTCCGCACCCTTCAGGCGGCAGCCTCCGACGATTTCAAACAGGGCCGCCTGTTGTTTCCAAGTAGTGCAACACCGTGTCCACCGGCGGCGCCGGTGGCACAATATGGCCGCCTGTTGTTTCCAAGTAGTGCAACACCGTGTCCGTTTACTTCGCCGGTTGCTGATTAGGCGCGGCTACGCTTCGCGCAGCCTCCGGCGGTTTCATAGCTTCCCTCCCCGCCTTACCACCACGCCGCCGCGCCTTAGCACCACACCGCCGCGCCTTACCACCACGCCGCCGCGCCTTACCACCACACCGCCGCGCTTTACCACCACGTCTCCCCGCATTGTCGCCACACCGCCCCGCCTTACCACCACACCGCCCCGCCTTACCACCACGTCTCCGCGCCTTACCACCACGCCGCCGCGCCTTACCACCACACCGCCGCGCTTTACCACCGCGCCGCCCCGCTTTACCACCACGCCGCCCCGCCTTACCACCACGCCTTCCCGCCTTACCACCACACCTCTCCGTTTCGGCACCACGCCTCCCCGCTTTACCACCACTCCTCTCCGCTTTAGATCGGAAGAGCGTCGGGTGGGGACAGAGTGTGGCGGGCGGGGGG
>JAITHR010000137.1 GCA_031279895.1 Spirochaetaceae bacterium | reverse complement strand
TGGTCTTATTGTTCAACAGTCTCCGCCGTCTCCGACGGTTTTAAACGGCTTCCTGTGTAGCGCTCCGAACAACGACCGTCAGCTGACAGCCGCACAACAACGCACGGCTTCCAAGCCGCCGGAGGCTGCGCGAAGCGTAGCCGCGCCTAAGCAGTAGTCGGCCCCCTAATCGGACAAGGTGTTGCACCACTCTGAAACAACAAGCGGCCCTGCTGTGCCTCCGGCGCCGCCGGCGGACAGGGTGTTGCACCACTCGGAAACAACAAGCGGCCCTGCTGTGCCTCCGGCGCCGCCGGCGGACACGGTGTTGCACCACTTGGAGGCAACACGCGGCCATGCCGGAACAGCCGGAGGCTGCGGCCATGCTGAAACAGCCGGAGGCTGCGGGGGTTTTGGTACGGAAGGGTTTGTGATATGATGCGTCCCATGTGTTCCGATTCCCGCGCTCCGCACCGCGCCGCCCTCATCCTCCGCTCCGGTGCGCTGGCCCTCATCCTCTACCAGATACGCCTGCTCTCAAAAGAGGTGGCGGACTCGCCGCTCTTCATCGCGTCCCTCGCGGTCTCCTTTGCCGCGGGATACGCGCTCTTCCATAAGAAAGTCCGGGCACCGGAAGCGATCGCGGCCCTCCTCCTGGCCCCGCACGGAAGCCGCCTTCTCATCGCGTTCCCCCGCGTTTTCTTCGCCGATACCGCGGTGGTCCTGGACTCCCTCCTCCTCACGTTTGACTGTAACGCCTTTGTCTTTCTTTTCCCCTTCTACTGGGCCGGCATCACGACCTATTGCGCCGCCCGCTCCCGCGCTTTCCTGCGCGCCGACATCCTTGCGGCGGACTCGCTCCTCGTCGCCCTATTCAGCGCGGCGCCGGCGTCCGGTATCTACCGCTGGCCCGTGGTTATGATACTCGCGGTCGTGGGCATCCTCTTCCTGCAAACCGCCTCTCTCATACTGTCCGCGCCGCCGGAACTCGCGGTGCGGAGAAAAGAGCAGGCCGGCGCCGCGGCGGCCCTGTTCGTGCTCGTTATCGCAGGGGGATTCCTGTTCCTGGGCCCGTTTCAGGAAAAAGCCGCCGCCCGAGAGGGCGGGCTTCTCGCGCCGAACCTCTTCACCTTTGACTTTTCCCAGTTTATCCACCTTGAAAGCGAAATCAGCGTAAACGACGACCTCGTGTTCATTGTCAAAAAAGACCCGTCAGACAGCCACATCCTCCTCCGGCGGGCAGTGCTTTCAGCATACGACAGAAGACGGGGCTTTTTCCGGCACGAGGCGCTCGATGAAAAGACCCACCCCCAGCGCAGGCCGGACCGCAAGACCGCGCTCGACTCAGGGGACCCGGGCCCGGCGTCCCGCCTTACGGAGCAGGAGTATTACCTGGTGAACATCGATTCCCGCGCCTTTATAGCCATGAACAAACCGGCGGAGGTTACCCCTTTTGAAAACTGGGACTCCTCGTCTTTCAGCGCGGCGTATGCGGTCCGAAGCCGGGTGAACGAGGCGCTGGACTTTGAACTCCTCGATTCGGTACCGGACGACCCGAGCCCGGAGGCTCTGGGCCTCGAAGCCGGGGAATACGCGGTGTATACCGACTACGGCGGGGACGAGCGCATATACCGCCTCGCACAGGAGATAACCCGCGACGCCGTGTATTATCAGGAAAAAGTGGACCTTGTGTACCGGTATCTTAAAGAAGGGGAGTACCGGTACAGCCTCAAAGCCGGCATCGCCTTCGACGGGGATCAGATGGGGCATTTTCTCTTTACGTCAAAGAAAGGGTACTGCTCCTATTACGCCTTTGCCATGACGCTGCTCCTCCGCGCTCTGGACATTCCGGCGCGGGTGGCCGCGGGCTTTTTTATCGATTCCTCCCGTTTCAGCCCCCGCGGGTCAGACACGTCCCACTACTTTAACTACTACCCCATAAGCGCGAACATGGCCCATACGTGGGTTGAAGTGCGCTATCCCGGGTACGGGTGGGTGGAATACGACCCGACCACCGAGCTTCTTGCCAAAGGGGAGGAGTTCCGGTTCTCCTCCGGTATGCCCGCGGAGTTCGAGCGGCTTATGAAAGAGATACTGGACAACCACGGCGCCCTGACTCCCAAAACCGGCACCGCCTTCACGCGGCGCGGCGCGGACACCGGCGCCGAAGAAGCGCTCCGGCGGGCCGCGGCGTGTCTCGCGGCGCTCCTCGCGCTCCTCGCGGCGCTCCTGCCCCGCGCCCGGTACGTCATCGCGGCGTCTCTGAGCCGTACCCCCCGCGCCAGGGCAAACCGCCTCTGGGAGGAGGCCCTCTGGCGCCTGTCCCTCGGAGGCTACAGGCCGCCTGCGGGCGGGAGCGTGGCGGAGTGGGCGCGGCGCGTGCCCGTGGCCGGGGTCGCGCCCATGTACCGCCAGGTCGCCGTTGCCCGCTACGCGCCGGACTATACGTGGGCACACCTCAAAAAGCTGGAGGAAAGCCGCCGCGTCTTTTCCCGCGCCTACCGTGCGGCCCTGCCGGTGCCGCGCATGATACTGGGGTGGGTGTTTCCGGCACTGGCGCGGGCGCTCGGGCCGCCTAAGGGGAGCCGCTTTACGGGCACCGCGGCGCTTGCGGTGTTTCTCCTCTTTTTCGCGCTCTCCGGGGACGCGCAGAACACCGGAGCGGACCTTGACGCGGACAGCCTCTACTTTCGGGCGCATGAGGCGCAGAGCGCCGAGTATTGGGAAGAGGCCATCAGCCTGTACGCGAAAGGGGCGGAACAGTATCCCCGGGATTACCGGTTTTCTCTGGCCCTGGGGAACCTCTATTACCTGCGGAAGTTCTACGACCTCGCATGGGAACAGTACCGCGTGTCCGAGTCGCTCCTTCCCGATGATACGGACGTGCTGTACCTGCTCTCCCAGACCGCCGCCCGCCTCAACCGCAACACCCTCTCGGCCCAATACCTTGAGCGTATCCTGGCCCTTGAGCCGGATAATATCGACGCGATAGGCAGTCTGGGCTGGATGTACTCCAAACTCCACCGCCTCGGTGAGGGCAAAGCGCTCCTCCTCTCGGCGCTGGAGCGCATCGGGCCCAACCCGGATTTCGCCATGATATTAGGCACTATTTTCTCGAACCTCTTTGAGTACGACGAGGCGAAGAGGTGGTACCTTGAGGCTATCGCCGCCGGGGAAGCTCTGGAGATGCGGGAGTTTACCGCGGTGAGCCACTATAACCTTTCTATTTTGGAAAGCCGGTTCTACCACTACGACCGCGCTTTTGAGAGGACCAACGACTCCCTCAGAGCGCAGAACCGCGCCCCCGGCCGGATTGCGCGGGGGGAGCTCTTTTTAAGGCGCCTTGATTTCACCCGTGCGTTTTCCGATTACCACGCGGCCTATGAGATAGACCCGCTGCCGCTTTCCAAGATAAACCTTGCCCAATCGTACCGGCGGGCCGGCAGTCTGGAAGAGGCGCGGGCCTACGCGGAGGACTGTCTCAAGGGCGGGGACCTGTCGTGGATGCTTAACTTCGGCATTGACCCCATACGGTACAAGCGGGACATTCACGAGATTCTCTATCAGGCTTACGCGGGTCTGGCCCGGTCTTCCGGGAACGCGCCGGAAAACCGGCGGGACGCGGCGCGGGATATTTTCCGGCGCCTGCGCTACGCCTACAAGCGGGAGGCGCACCTGCGGCTGTTCCGCAAATACAGCCTGCTTTCGGCAAACGTGTTCAAAACCGACAGGTCAGCCGGCGGGGAATCCAATCTTGACGCCCTTATGCAGTATTACAACGCTTTTGAGGCGTACCCCCGTCGGGCGCTTTCCTATCTGCGTAAGGCCAGAGCCTTTGAGACGCCGCGTATCCCCGCGTCCGCGCCTTCCTACGATTACGAGGAGGCCCGCCTCTTAAAAGACGTTGCCGGTCTTTCCGAAACCATCCTCCGGTTTGATCCGGTATGGCAGCGGGATATGATTGCCAAATCCTACACGCATCTTGCGAAACTGGGACCGCGCAGCGCCGCGGAAGACGCCGCCGAGCAGCTTTACCTTCTCAATAAAGGGGCGCTCCGCCAGCAGGGGATTTTCCTTCCGGTGCTTCTCGGCATAGCCCCTGATGCGCGGCGCTTTGAGCCGGCCCTCAGGCGGTCCCTTAAAGCGGCGGGCCTTGCGCCGGCGGCATCAGGCACTGAAGGCACGCGGCGCTTCCGCGTTGAAATAGACGGGCAGGGCAACTGCGCTGTTTTTGACCGTGACAAAACGCTCTTCACCGATACACTCAAAGGCTCCCGAAACGTTCCGGCTTTCACCCGTACCCTCCGGCAAACCTTTTTCCCCCCGTCTCCGCCCGCCGGCGGCGGGTGGCACAGCATGGCCGCCTGTTATTTCAAAGTGGTGCAACACCTTGTCCGGTGAGCGGACTGATTGCTGTTGTGGCGCTGCTACGCTTCGCGCAACGGCGGGCGGTTTGGGAGCCGTGCGTTGTTGTGCGCGGTAAGTGGCGGGGCGTAGTAAGGGGCAGAGCGCGTCTCGCGTCGGTGGGGGGTTTGGGGGGTCTATGACCCCCCAGCCGCCGGAGGCAGCTAAGCGGACAGTCGCGGTTCGGGGCGCTTCGCGGGAAGCTGTTTAAAACCGTCGGAGACGGGCCGCCGGCGGATGGATTATGAAACGTTTTTGA
>JAITHR010000114.1 GCA_031279895.1 Spirochaetaceae bacterium | reverse complement strand
GGAAGTTGCTCTGAGGGGGTTTTCGTACTATTATATGGGGATATGATTACCATTAAAAAGGTGGCGGAACTTGCCAGAGTAAGCCCCAGCACCGTGTCTAACGTGCTGCAAGGACGGGTGCATAAGATGAAATCCGATACCCTCGAAAGGGTGCGGGACATCATCAAGCGGTATGACTATGTGGCGAATATGAGCGGAAGAACCCTGGGAAAATACGGGTCTAAAATTATCGCGGTGGTTATGAATTACGCCTGGCGGGAGAGCCTCAACGCGATGCAGCACCCGTTTTTTAGCGAGATACTGGGCGCGCTCGAATACGAGATCCGCAGCGCGGGCTTTTTTATGATGTTGTACATCTCGGCCAACGCGGAGGAGAGCCTGCGCATGGCCGCGTCGTGGAACGTGGAGGGGATTCTGGCGACCGGATGTAACGCGGAGAATTGCCGGAAGTTCGTGCGCGGCGCGGCGCGGATCGGGGTGCCGGTGGTGTTCATTGACGCCTATGACGAGGGTACGGACTTTTTTAACGTGGGGCTTGAGGATCGGCGGGGCGGGTTTCTGATGACCGACCACCTTGCCGGCGCGGGGCATAGGCGCATCGCGTTTCTTGCGGATACGCCGGTGCTTATCGGCGTTGATTACGAGCGCCTGCAAGGGCATAAGGCGGCGCTGGAAAAGCACGGCATTCCTTTTCGCGAGGGGGATTACGTGTGCGTCAGCCACACGCCGGACGAGCGGCGGGAGCGCCTTGAGCGCTTCGCGTCAGAGCGGCTCCGCGAGTATTCGGCGCTGTTTTTCGCCTCCGACTTCCTGGCGCTCCAGGGCCTGAACATTCTGCGCGACAAGGGGGTGCGGGTGCCGGAGGACGTTTCGGTCGGCGGGTTCGACGACAACATCTTTGCCCGCGAGACGCGCCCCCGTCTCACGACGATTAAGCAGGACGTGTCCCAAAAAGCGTTCTTCGCGCTCAAACTGCTTTCCTCACTTATCAGAAAAGAAAGAATCAGTGAAAAACACGTTACGCTACCGGTTTCCCTCGTCATTCGTGAAAGCTGCCAGCCGCCTCCGGCGGTTTTAAACGGCTTCCCGCGCCGCGCCGACCCTCAGCAGTCTCCGCCCACTTAGAGCCGCTCCGCAAGAAACCGTTGAAACAGCCGGAGGCTGCTACGCACAACAACGCACAGCTCCCGAATCGTCGGAGGCTGCGCGAAGCGTAGCCGCGCCTCAACAGCACTGATTCGCTCACCGGACAGGGTGTTGCACCATTCGGAAACAACAAGCGGCCATGCTGAAGCCGTCGGAGACGGCGCCCCGAACAACGACTGTCAGCTGACAGTCCGGCTTTGCCGCGGTATCAGGAAACCGTTGAAACAGCCGGAGGCTGCGGAGGCTGCGCGAAGCGTAGCCGCGCCTGGTCTGTGCAAACCCGCCCAACGGACAGGGTGTTGCACCATTCGGAAGCAACAGGCGGCCATGCTGTGCCACCCGCCGCCGGCGGGCGGTTAGTTGCTGCGGGCTATGCGGAAGCCGACGCTGCCGGAACGCGCTTGTCCGGGGCTTTTCGCGATCCGGTCAAACCCCAGTTTGCAATCCCTGGTATCACTGTCATAAGAGCCGCCGCGCACGAGCCGTCCGGTCAGACAACTAGCTTCGTTGTACGTGTTTTCTGTAATATTAGCAGTGGCTATTTCGGTTGGGAGATGATCGACCGGCGTGGCGATTTTGTTCGTCCATTCGGCTACGTTGCCGATCATGTCATACACCGTATAGGAAACGTTACCCGCGGTAAATGAGAAGAAACCCGCGGTCGTGGTGCCGATGGGGTTGGTTTGACCGGCGGCATTGCCTTGGTACCACCCTACAGCCCCGCCTGCTCCATAGGGGGAACTCCAACCGGAGGCGGGGGTTGTGGCGTGCGAACCGCCCCGCGCCGCGTATTCCCATTCGGCTTCATCCGGCAGGCGGTACCCTGTTTTGTTGCTGGCCGCGAGGGTAATCGCGGTATAGGTGTCGGTAGGGAAATCCGTAACCTTCTTTAAATCAGAGCCGTTACCATAGGCAAGATCGAGGCTTCCGCCTCCCGCAAACTCGGGGGACAGGGTTCCCAAGCCGGGGTCCCAGTTTGCCGTCCAGCCGTTGCTGGCCGCGGCGTTTAGTAACTCGGTATAGGCGTTGCACCATAACGCGGCGTCCCGCCAGTCAATATACGTTACGGGCTGGTAGTCATCGGCCAGGGGAGGGGCGCCGCCTGCGGAAGCGCTGCCCCGCCTGCCGGTTTTGAACGCCGCCGCGTTATCCGTAAGCTGCTGCACGGTTCCCACATTACCTACGTGGGCGACCTTCTGCGCATCGCTCATAATGTCCCGATCGCTAAAGAAATAGTCTTTGTACCAACTCGCCCATTGGCCCACCGCGTACCAGAGGGTATAGGGGATCTCGTACTGGCCGATTGCGAAAGCCGGAGGAGGCGTTGTGCCGCCTGCAAAAATAACCGAGCTTACAGTTGAAGGAACGGTAAAGGTGCCGGGTTCAAAGGGCGCGAGCTTCGTGTACGCGGCCTGGGGCGCCGTGTCGTCAAAAGAGAACACCGGCAGGGTATAGATCGTGTAGGTGTCGTCGTAGTTACTGCCATTGGGCGTGAGAATGGAAGTGCTGGTGGATGAGGGCATGGCCTCTCTGACGCCGTTTTC
>JAITHR010000066.1 GCA_031279895.1 Spirochaetaceae bacterium | reverse complement strand
AAGCGGGGAGACTTCCGGCAAAAGCGCAAGGCACGACGCTTATGGAACAGCCGGAGGCTGCCGAAGCGGGGAGACTTCCGGCAAAAGCGCAAGGCATGACGCTTATGAAACAGCCGGAGGCTGCCGAAGCGGGGAGTGCGGTTTCTACCATAGAATCACCTCACCCCGAAGTGCGGGGATATGCGCCGAAAGCGGGGCGCGTACCGCCGAAAGCGCAAGGCACGACGCTTATGAAACAGCCGGAGGCTGCCGAAACGGGGAGACTTCCGGCAAAAGCGCAAGGCACGACGCTTATGGAACAGCCGGAGGCTACCGAAGCGGAGCGTGCGGTTTCTACCATAGAATCACCGCCGCCCGAACCGAGCGCAGACAGACTAGCTGCCTCCGGCGGCCCGACTCCGACGGTTCCATAAGCGTCATGCCACGCGCCCCGAACAACGCGCCGCCGCTAAACAGATAGACTGGGTGTGTGGCGCTTCGCGGGAAGCTTATGGAACCGTCGGAGACGGCGCGAGAGCGTAGCCGCGCCTCAACAGCAACCAGCGAAGTAACCGGACACGGTGTTGCACTACTTTGAAGCAACAAGCGGCCATGCTGTGCCACCCGCCGCCGGCGGGGGAGGCTGTTTTAGTCTGGCGATGGCGACTTCCCCTACCACCGCAATATCTTCGGCGGTAAAGGCGAACTCGAAGTTGTCGTCAAAAAGAAACTGCGCCGACGGGGAGAACTCCTCGTCTCCGGCCCACAGGATAAGGCTCATAAAAAGGCCGGTAACAAACTCGAACCGGTAGCCCGCGTCGCCCTGCCTAAGCGCCTCGGCACGCAGGCCCGGCAGCCCCTCCATAAGCCGACGGAAAGCGGGCGCGTCCCGTCCGAACGTTCGGGCGAAGCGCTGGATGCAGCGTCCCCGAAAGTTCTGATAATACACCTCGCCCCAGGGTATCTCCTGATAGGAGCGCTGCTTTCCCTGATATTCGATGTACCGCCCCTTGCAGAGGTAGTGAAGCACGAGTATCTTCTCCGCAAGGCTCCGCACGTCCGCGCCCTCCGCGTCGAGCATCGCGAACTCCGGGAAGGGGATACGGTAGTCCGTACCCATAAGGCGCAGGCTGAAGCGCGAGGATTCCGAATCAAAGGGGAGGTTGCAGCGTCCCGCTATCTCACGCGGGTCAAGGCCCTTGTAGATGTCCAGGTAGTGAAAGAAGGGAACCTCTTCTTTCTGGTTCTTCACGTTAGGCACGGGGAGCGAAAAGACTTGCGTCCGTATGGGGCAGGAAACAGGCCGCGACGAACTCGTCCATGTACGACGGGTGGGACGAAAGTTCCAGATAGGTCATGCTCTTCCCGATGCCGGCCACTGCCTCCGCCGCCTTTTGAGAGGTCAGCATGGCATAGGCGCCTGAGAGGGAGCTGTTGCCGATGTAGTGGTACTGCTCGAGGCCCAGGTTGGGGAACATACCGATAGCGATCGCCTGGGTGATATTGATGCCGCTCCCGATGCCGCCTGAGACGTACACGTTTTCAATGGCTTCCATGGGGAAGTCCAGCATGGTCAGCATGGTTTTTATGGCCGAGAAGATCGCGCCTTTGGCCCTGATGAAGCTGTCCAGGTCCGTTTCGGTGAGCGCCAGATCCCGTCCCTGTTCGGTTTCGTCCGCAAAGGCGATGACGTACCGTCCGATACCCCATTCGTCCCGCTGGACCCGCTTCCCCTCGCGGCTGTACTTGCCTTTGGCGTTGATGATGCCGCACCGGAAAAGCTCCCCGATGATGTCGATAAGACCGGATCCGCACAGGCCCGCGGGCTTCTGCCCCGCGCCGCCTATGACCGAGAGGCGCGGTTCCATGGTGTCCGTATCAATGGCGCAGGCTTCCACGGCGCCGTCGGTGGCGCGCATACCGCAGCTTATGTCCCCGCCTTCAAACGCCGGGCCCGCGGAACACGCGCAAGCCATGAGGAACTCGGCGTTTCCGAACACCAGTTCCCCGTTGGTTCCCAGGTCAACGAGCAGGGACAGGCTGTCTTTCTTGAAAATCATCGACGAGAAGGCGCCGGCGGTAATATCGCCGCCCACGTAGCTCCCGATGCCCGGGGCCACGACCACCGCCGCGTCGGGGTGCGCGGGAATGCCCAGATCCTGTCCCCGCAGGTTTTCAACGGCGAAAAACGCCGGCACATAGGGTTCCAGCCGGATATGTTCCGCCCAGACCCCCAGAAAGAGGTGGGTCATGGTGGTATTCGCCGCCACCGCCACGCGGTAGATCTGTTCCCCCGCAATGCCGGCGTTCCGGCACAGCTCGGTTACGAGGGGCCTGATACACTCGTCGATGATACCGCGCCGGAGGCGTTCGAGCCCCCCTGGTCGGACGCTTTCGATTATCCGGCTTATCACGTCCGCGCCGTACCGGATCTGGCCGTTTCCCGCGTTGCCCCCCACAATCGGATCACCGGTCTCAAGGTTCACAAGGAGTATCGATACCGACGTGGTGCCAATATCAATGGCAAGGCCCGTCAGTTTCGGCGCCGCGCCCAAGGGGAACACGTCGAGGATGAGGGACGTTTCCTTATCGTTACGCACGAGGCATTGTACCGCGAACCCCGATTCCCGCAGGACCTTGGGGAGTTTCCCCAGGGCGTACCGGCTTGTCTGAATCGCGCCCGCGACACCCGCCGTTTCACCGAGCGCCCGGACGAGCCGTTCGCTGTCCGCCATCGCGTCGTCGAGCGCCGGTTCCGCGAGCCGCGCTTCCACAAGGGAGAGGCCCGTGTCCCCGAAAAGCCCCATCACCCTGAGTTCTTCTTGCAGGGACGTAAAGACCGCCCGTTCCCGCGCACCCTCAAGGTCCGTAACTTTCATGCGGCTCTGGTACGCCAGGGCCGTGGCCGGCACGTACACCGTAGCCGGCGCCGTAACCCGTGTGGAGCAGGCGAGCCTGTGGCCTTCGGCGTATTCTTCCGGCGCGATATGCCGGCTTTCCTCGCTTGCGGCCTCTCCCGCAAGGAGTTTGACTCGGCATTTCCCGCAGGTTCCGTTGCCGGAACAGGGCGCGTCAATAGCAAGGTTGACTTTCTTTGCCGCCTCCAGCAGGGTTTCACCGGCCAGCGCCGGCGCCATGAGGTCTTTCCCCCCGTCAAGCTTAAAATTTATCGTATATTCCATAAACCTTATAATCCACCTTCCCCCTCCCCCCTGTCAACAGCCGGAGGCTGCGCCCCGCCCCTCACTGCGCACAACAACGCACGGCTCCCGAAGTGCCGGAGGCTGCGCGAAGCGTAGCCGCGCCTGGGCTGTGCAAGCCCGCTCACCGGACAGGGTGTTGCACCATTCGGAAACAACAGGCGGCCATGCTGTGCCTCCGGCGCCGCCGGCGGACAGGGTGTTGCACCGTTCGGAAACAACAGGCGGCCATGCTGTGCCACCCGCCGCCGGCGGGCTGGTTAGAAGAGAAAGCCGATGCCGATGCCGAAGTAGGGGGTTACGCCGAATGTGTACAGCGGGTTAATCACGTTTCCGTACCGCTTCCTGCTTATGGCTCGGGAAGCGTCGGTATCGGATACGGTTTCGTTTGGTGTCGGGCTTTTAAAAAAGGTCCAGATGCCGTTGACGCCGGTTTTGAAAAAGAACCATTTTCCTATGCGGACTAAAAGGGAAATATCCCCCGCAAGCCCCATATTGATTTCGGAAAGCGAAACGTACTGGCCATCCGACAGGTAATACCGGTCGTCGTCGTAAGAGAATGTCGCGTCGGATACGGACCAGAAGGTCCCCACTGAAAAAAGAGCGCTTATATAGGGATGGAGGCGCCAGATAAACGAGGGGCCTATGGCAATGCCGAACTCGGTAATAAGCACCGGAGACGCCTTTTCCGCCGCCTGAGTGTCGGAGACATCCCCCGCGCTTCGGGCGGCAATAAGATAATCGACAAAAAAGCCCACCGGTGCGGCGCGGTGATAAAACGAGGCGCCAAGATCGAACTGCGGGCCGTAATAGAGTGATTCCGATTGTTTTTCTTTATAAAAAGACCAACCGGTATTGAAATTAAAGAGTGTTTCCCCGTATATATGCAAAGCAGCGCAGAAAAACACCACCCATAAACCGTATATTTTCATAGCCAATCCTCCTTATTTACAGCCTCCGCCCGCCGGCGGCGGGTGGCACAAAAGCTTCCTGCCACGCGCCCGAACCACGACTGTCCGCTTACCACGCCCCTAAGCGGACGGCGACAGCGTACTTTTTAGGCAAGAGACTTGGGGGAACCGGTTCCCCCAAACCCCCTGGTAGCGGCTTCCCGCGACGCGCCCCGAACAACGATTGTCCGCTTACCACACCCGCGCTCCGAACCGCGCCCCGCCCCTAAGCGGACAGATCGGGTGTGAGCCGCGAGGCGGGAAGCCGTTGAAACCGTCGGAGACGGGCTCGGGGGTTAGATGCCGAGGAGTTTCGCGTAGGCTTCAAGGGCGCCGTCGCCGCTGTTTCCTGCCAACACTTTCCTTGCAAGCACTTTGCCTAACTGCACCCCTTCCTGATCAAAACTGTTGAGGTTCCAGATAAAGCCCTGAAACATAACCTTGTTCTCAAAGTGGGCAAGGAGGGAGCCGAGGGTTTTGGGAGTAAGGCGCTGGCCGTAGATGAGGCTTGAGGGCCTGCCGCCCGGAAACTCCTTGTTCCGGTTCGGGTCGCCCTTCCCCTTGGCAAACGCCACGATTTGAGCCGCAAGGTTCGCGTTGAGCTTGACCTGACTGGTAGACCCTTCCACCGACACGTCCTCCCGCATCTGGCTCTCGGTAAAGCCCACGAATTGGAGGGGGACGATAGCGGAACCCTGGTGGAGGAGCTGGTAAAAAGAATGTTGGCCGTTGGTTCCGGGTTCTCCGAAGATAACGGGCCCTGTGGAGTACGTCAGGGGCTGGCCGTTCCGGTTGACCCGCTTGCCGTTGGATTCCATGTCGAGCTGCTGGAGGTGCGCCGGAAAACGGGAGAGCGCCTGACTGTACGGCAGTATCGCGGTAGCCGGGTAGTCCAGAAAGTTCCGCTCCCATACTCCGATAGCCGCGTCAAGAAGCGCGGCGTTCCCAAGGAGGTTCGGCTCCAGCGCCAACGTGTCCGCCTCGCGCGCGCCGTCAAGAAGCTCCTTAAACGTGTCCGGCCCGAAGGCCAGAGAAAGGATGACCCCGCCTACCGCCGACGTGGACGAGTAGCGCCCGCCGATAAAGTCGTCGATATAAAACGAATCGAGGTACGCCGGATTGTGGGCGAGGGGGCTTGTTTCACTGGTTACCGCCACGATGTGCTTACTGGGGTCAAGGCCGGCTTTACCCAGCTTCTCTTTCACAAAGAGTTCGTTGGCCAGCGTCTCCTGGGTGGTTCCGCTCTTTGAGACCAGAATGAAAATGGTCTCTTCAAGGGGAATGGAGCCCGTAACCTGCGCCGCGTCGTCAGGATCCACATTGGAGATAAAAACTCCCCGCAGACTGCGCTTCCCCTCGGATGCGGCCCACTGTTCCAGCGCCAGATACAAGGCGCGGGGACCCAGGTCGGAGCCGCCGATGCCTATCTGGGCAGCCACGGTAAACGCCTTGCCTGTGGAGCCGCGTATGGTACCGTTACGCACATTCTCGGAAAACGCGGAGAAGCGGTCAAGCTCAAGCCGGTAGAAAGAGCCTAAGTCCTTCCCCCCGTGGCTCACCCGTTTTCCGGTCTGCCCCCGCAGGAGATGGTGCAGAACCATCCGGTTCTCGCCGGTATTCACGGTTTCCCCGTCGAGAAGGGCCTTATACTTCCCGATAAGCTCCTGTTCCTCAGAGAGGTTCTGGAGGGTTGAGACGACCGGCGCATCCACCGCTTTCGCGGCCCACGAATAGATTAGGCCGCCCGCCATAGGAGCCGTGCTTGCCGCCACCCGCTCGGACGTGAGCAGGGCGCCGAAATCAAAAGACTTCCCCCGGGCCGCCAGATCCGAAAGTTTCTTATACGCGCCGGTCCTGTCAAAATCGAGATACTGCATCCTTGTATGCCTCCTCTGTATTTTCCGCTGTTTTTTATTTGTTTTTCTCTCAATAATCGTTTTTAATCGTTTTTACCGATTGCTTTATTGCAAAGATTACACGAATACGCCGTCTTACGCAACCCTCCGGCGCGGACGGAACCACTTGAGAGAGGCAGGCCGGTCGGGTACACTGGTATCCATGAAAATTATGCGGCCTGAAAGAAAGCCCATTCTGGTTATTCTGGTAAAACGGACGGTTACGCTCTTTTTGGGGCTGTGCCTCATGGTCATTTTTCTCTATTGCCTCGGCACGGCGCAAGGCTTTATGGACCGCACCCAGCTGCGCCTCCTCCGTCTGGGCGAGGGCATGGGGCTGTTCCTGTGGGTCTCTGCCGGTTACGGGGTGGCGCTGGACTGCTACCTCATCTACCGCGGCAGAATCAGGTATGTCCGAAGCCTCGTCTCCTATGTTTTCATCGGCGTTTTCGGTATAGCCGTGGCGCTCTTTGCGGCGTTTATCGTGGTTCTTACGCGGGGCGCGGGGAGCGTGGAGCCGTGAAGAGGGGAAAGCGTCTTAAAGCCCTGCGCGGCGCGACCTGTGCGCGAAACGAAAAAGCGGACATCACCCTCCAGGTGGCGGCGCTGTATGACGAGCTTCTGGGGAGAAACCGGTGTCGCGAGGAGGACCTGGTGTCCCTTATATTCTCGGTTACGAAGGACCTTAACGCGGAGAACCCGGCGGCGGCACTCCGCCGGAGCGGACGGGCAACGGACACGGCGCTCTTCGCGGTGCAGGAGGCGGACGCGGCGGAGGCCCCCCCGCGTATTATCCGCGTGCTGGCGCACTGCTATATGGCGGGAGAGCCGGTACATATCTACCGGAACGGCGCCGAATCCCTCAGGCCGGACAGGGTTCGTCTTGCGGATTCCGACCCTATGGCGTATACTCAAACAAACGCGCTCAAGCGTGAAGCCGCGAGCGCATCTCCTTATAAGGATGATGATAAGGTATGAGGTGGGGTACGCTAAAAAAGTATGGGGCCTTTCTTCTGTGTCCGATCCTGTTCGCCGTTTCCATGCCCGCCGGTGCGGAAAGCCATCCGCCGCGGTTCGGCATGAACGTGGAGGCGACCATGAACAGCCATAAAAACTGCGCGTTTGGCCGTGCGGTAAACGTTGAATTCAGCATTTTTGATTTTATGATGAACGGGGTGTCGCTTAACGCAAGCGACGACTTTACCGTAACCACCGTGCTTGAGCCTTCCGTATTCGCCCGCAAATACTTCTTTACCACGCTGTTTGTCCAGCTTGACCTCGGCATGAGCGTGGGCATTGAAAAAAACAACTCGACCGTAACGGCCCTTGCGGGAATCGGGGCGGGGTTTCAGTGCCTTCTCTCAAACGGGGATTATTTTATCGAGCCGTATATCAGGGGGGGCTACCCTTTTATTTTCGGACTGGGCGTGCGCTTCGGGAGCCGGCTGTAGCCAAGGGAACAGGCGCGAAGGCGCGAAAGACGTAAAAAGAGGGAATACATGATAACGATTAACTTTCACGGGGTACGCGGCAGTCATCCGGTAGCGGACCCGCAGATGGCTTTCTACGGGGGCAACACCTCCTGCGTCGAGGTGGTCAAAAAGAACCGGGACGGCATGGCGGTGCCGGTTATTATTGACGCCGGCACCGGCCTTATCAAGTTCGGCTACACCCTCGGAAATGACATACTCTCCCGCCGGTATTCCCCGTCGTTCCCGCTCCTTTTTACCCACCTCCATCCCGACCATACCGAAGGCTTTAATTTCTTCGCGCCCAACTTCCTTTCGTCCTGCGTCATTCATATCCTGGGCATGGAGGTTCTGCGGAAAAACGTCGGCGGTGTCCTGCGGGGCAATATGCTCCCCCCGACCTTTCCCATTGAGTACAAGGACCTAAAGTCCATACGCAGGCACGGCATTCTGAACGACGGCCAGGTGTTTTATATCGGTCATGACGGCAACCCCTTCTTTAAACTCTCCAGAAAAGACGCCCCGCTTTTTGAGATAGAGGTGATGCAGGCGTTTGCCCCGTCCCACCCCCAGCAGGGGGCGCTCTATTACAGGATACGGGATACTGAAGAGCAAACCTCGATTGCCTGCATCTGGGATATTGAAAGTCATATCGGCGGGGACGTGCGGGTGATTAAGTTCGCGCACGGTGCGGACGTGATGATCCACGATTCCCACTACACCGAAGAAGAGTACCTCAACACCGCAAGTCCGGTTCAGGGTTTCGGCCACTCTACCTTCGGGATGGCCATGGAGAACGCCGAAGGCGCGAAGGTGCGCTACCTTATCCCTTTTCACTACAACCCCCGGTACAACGACGAGCTTTTGCGCTCCATAAACGATCAGTATCGGGCATACAAATCCCCTAAGATGCTTATGTCCCGCGAGGGGCTGTCCCTCACCTTCAAGAACGGCGAACTCATTCAGGAAGAAACCTTCCCCTCCGGTTTCGCCGGCGCCGGCACCTAAGCTTCCCCCGCAGCCTCCGGTAAAGGCGTGGGATTGGGACGGGGAGCCGGCACTTACCCGTTTAAGCTCCTGCGCCATAGTGCTTCGGACTTTGAAACTGGCGCGTCCCTTTATAAAGGCCCTTGAGAGGTAC
>JAITHR010000041.1 GCA_031279895.1 Spirochaetaceae bacterium | reverse complement strand
GCGATTCGCGCCGTTCCGACCTGTTTTCGGAGCATAAAACAGTAATGTTCCGGGACAAAACAGTAATGTTCCGGGATAAAACATTGATGTTCTGAGATAAAACATTGATGTTCTGAGATAAAACATTGATGTTCTGAGACAAAACATTGATGTTCTGAGACAAAACATTGATGTTTTACGGCAAAACATTGATGTTCCGGGACAAAACATTGATGTTTTACGGCAAAACATTGATGTTCCGGGACAAAACATTGATGTTTTACGGCAAAACATTGATGTTCTGGGACAAAACATTGATGTTTTACGGCAAAACATTGATGTTTCGGGGCGGCTTTGCGGGGGTAAGGCCGCCCCTCCTTACTGATAATTCGTTGATTTGTAAGGACTTGCCGCCGCCTCCGCCGCCTCCGGCTGTTTCACCGTCTCCGACGGTTTCAAAAGCGTCCTGTGCCGCGCCCCAAAACTGGCAAAGACCGCTTAGAGGCGCGTATCAAGACGCTTATATGCCACCCGCCGCCGGCGGGTCGGAGACGGCGGAGGCGGTGATGTTTCGGGGCGGCGTGTGGTAAGCGGACTCCACCTACTTTGAGCCGCGTATCAAGACGCTTATGAAACCGTCGGAGACGGCGCGCCTTGACATTTTCTTGCGCGCTCTGTACATTCTCCACAGTCCGGCCCGTTCCGTAAGCGTCCTGATACCGCACCGAAACAGGCGGCGTCCGCTTCGGGGCGTAAAGCGGGACGCTTATGAAGCCCGCCGGCGGGCTGTCGGAGGGCCGGATGCGGAATGAGGAGGAACCTGTTGGATGTTGCGTATTTTGATACCTAAGGGGCGGATGTTTGACAACGTCGCCCGTCTTTTCTCTGACGCGGGATTCCCCCTGTCCCTGACGGACCGCGCCTACAGACCTTGTATCGGCGCCGCGGGCCTTACGGGGAAAATGATGAAGCCCCAGAATGTCGGGGCGCTGCTGGAACTGGGAAGCCATGACGCGGGCTTTACGGGCCTTGACTGGATTTTCGAGGGCGCGTCAAACGTGGTGGAGGTTATGGACATGGGCTTTGATACGGTCCGCATCGTGGCCGCGGTTCCCGCGTCCCTTGAGGACCGCGACCTTGCGGCAAAACACCTTGTCGTGGCCACCGAATACACGCGCCTTGCGGAAAACTGGCTTGAGAAGTCCGGCTACCGGTACCGTATCCTGAGAACCTACGGCGCTACGGAGGTGTTCCCGCCGGATGACGCGGACATGATTATTGACAACACCGCTTCCGGCAAAACACTCAAAGATAACGGCCTGCGGATTGTCGGTACGCTCCTTGAGTCTTCCACCCGCTTCGTGGCGTCCCCCGCGGCACTGGCGGATCCGGCGAAAAAGCGGCGGATAGAGGAGCTTGCGATGCTCTTTAAGGCGGTGCTTGACGGGCGGGAACGGGTCATGCTGGAGATGAACGTGAGCAAAAGCCGGTTTCCCGATCTCGTAACCGGGCTCCCCAGTATGCGAAGCCCCACGGTGGCGCCCCTTTACGGGGACAACGGGTACGCGGTGAAGATAGCGGTGCGTAAAAGCGAGGTGCCGGACATGATACCCCGCCTTAAAAACCTCGGCGCCACGGATATTGTGGAATACGACCTGCGAAAAGTGGTGCTATAAGATGGGCGGTATACCATGAAAAGAAAATCCGAAATACGCCGGACAACCACGGAAACCGATATACGCCTCGCGCTGTGCCTTGACGGAAAGGGCGGCGCGGGCCTCAACTATCCCATAGGCTTTATGGGACACATGCTTACCGCGTTTGCGCGGCACGGCTTGTTCGACCTTGAACTGTCCGCCTCCGGGGACCTTGAAGTTGACCAGCATCACCTTGTCGAAGACACGGGCATTGTTTTGGGACAGTGTTTTGCCCGGGCCCTCGGAGAGCGCCGGGGAATACGCCGTATCGGGAACTGCCTGTTTCCTATGGACGAAACCCTGGCAAGCGCCGCGGCGGACCTTTCGGGACGGCCTTTTCTCTTTTTTCACGGGGACCTTTCAAACAGGCCGCTCGTGTCCGGCGCCTCCTCGTTTCAGACCGACACGGTCGCGGATTTCTGGCAGGGCTTTGTAAACGCCGCGGGAATCACGCTCCACCTTGAAATCGTGCGCGGGCGCAGCGACCACCACAAAATCGAGGCGCTGTTCAAAGCCGCGGCGCGGGCGCTGCGGGAAGCCGCGGCGCGGGACCCGGATTCCCCGGACGACATCCCCTCGACCAAAGGGACTCTCGCATGAGCGGCTCGGGACCCGTCGGGATCGTGGATTACGGCGCGGGCAATATCGGGTCGGTTATGAACGCGCTCGCCCGCCTTGGGGCGGATGCACGCCTTGTCCGCGGGCCCGAGGAGCTTTCCGGCGCAAGCCCCTATGAAAAAATTGTCTTTCCAGGGGACGGCCACTTCGGAACCGCTATGGCATCCCTTGAGCGCGCGGGTTACGCCCGGGCCCTTCGGGAATGGATAGCGGCGGACAGGCCCTTTCTGGGAATATGCATCGGCTTACAGATACTCTTTCAACGCTCCGAGGAAGCGCCGGACACCGCCGGACTGGGGGTGATACCCGGGGATGTCCGGCGCTTTCCCGGGCCTAAGGTTCCCCAGATAGGATGGAACAGCACCGAGGCGCGGGACTCCTCCTGTCTTTTTAAGGGTATTCCGGCGGACTCGTTTTTCTATTATATCCATTCGTATTACGCATCCCCTGCGGACCCGTGCCTCACGGCGGCATACACGGACTACTGCCTGCGCTACTGCGCCGCCGTTGAGCGGGGTGCGCTTTCGGCAGTCCAGTTCCACCCTGAAAAGTCCGGGGTATGGGGGCTAAGGCTACTTGAGAACTGGCTTGGAGGCACCGATGCTGGCTAAACGGATTATCCCCTGCCTTGACGTTGACGACGGGCGGGTGGTGAAAGGGGTGAAGTTCTCCGGCATGAGAGACGCCGGTGACCCGGTGGAGCTTGCCCGAAAGTACAACGACGACGGGGCTGACGAGATAGTCTTTCTGGACATCGGCGCGTCGTACAAAAGCAGGGACACGCTGCTTGAGGCGGTACGCGAGACCGCCGGTGCGGTATTCATCCCGCTCTGCGTCGGCGGCGGCATCAGAAGCGTGGAGGATATGCGGGCCGCCATGAACGCCGGCGCGGACAAAGTGTCGGTCTGCACCGCGGCGCTCCGCAATCCGGCGCTCCTTACCGACATGGCGCGGGTATACGGGAGCCAATGCGTGGTGCTTTCGATTGACGCCAAACGCGCCGGGCAATCGGCATGGCGCGCCTTTTCCCACGGCGGGCGGACCGATACCGGAAGAGACGCGGTGGAGTGGGCGAAAGAGGCGGTACTGCGCGGCGCCGGAGAAATCCTTCTTAACTCTATTGACGCCGACGGCACCGGATTAGGGTACGACGGAGAACTCCTCCGCCGCGTGGCGGAAGCGGTGCCGGTGCCGGTCATCGCGTCCGGTGGCGCGGGAACTCTGGAACAGATAGCGCGGGCGCTTCTCCCGCTGGACGGGGACGCGGGGCGGGGCAGCGCGGACGCGGCGCTTGTGGCCTCGCTCCTCCACTTCGGAAATACCACCGTCGCGCAAATCAAACAATACGCCCAATCAAAAGGAGTGTGTGTCAGATGGTAATTGCTTCGATAGATATACAGGACGGCGCGGTTGTCCAGCTCAGACAGGGAAAAGAGCTGGTTCTGACGCGGGATAACCCGCCGGCTCTGGCGGAAGCGTTTGACCGTTACGGAGAGGTGGCGGTTATCGACCTTAACGCGGCGAAGAATACGGGAAACAACCGGGAACTGCTCGTCCCGCTCCTCCGCAAGGCCCGGTGCAGGGTCGGCGGCGGCGTCAAAACGCCGGAACAGGCGCGGGAACTCGTCAGTATGGGCGCCTGCAAAATTATCGTAGGCTCAAAGGCGTTCCGCACGGGCGGCGCCTGGGGGGTCAATACGGATTTCCTTGCCGCCATGGGACGCGCCGTGGGAAAGGAGCGCCTTATCGCGGCGGTTGATGCGCGGGATCGCGGGATCGTGGTTGACGGCTGGAAAACCGCCACGGGTCTTGACCTCGTTGAAAGCGCCCGGGCCGTCGAGCCCTTTGTCTCCGAGATACTGTTTACCTGCGTCGAGCGGGAGGGAACCATGACCGGCATTGACCGGGAAGCTGTCCGCGCCCTGCGCACCGCGCTTTCCTGCGGGCTTACGGTCGCCGGCGGCGTCTCCACGCATGAGGAGATTGAGGCCCTTGGGGGAATCGGATGCAACGTCCAGATCGGCATGGCCCTCTATACCGGCGCGGTCAGCCTTGCGGAGGGCTTTGTCCGGTCGCTTAACTGGAGCAAAGACGGGTCATCCCTGCTTCCGGTTATTGCCCAGAGCCCGGACCGCCAGGTCGTGATGACCGGCTTTACCGACCGGACCGCCCTCAGAGAAACCTTCCGGCGGGGCAGCCTCTGCTTTCACAGCCGGACGCGGGACGCCCTGTGGATGAAGGGGGAAACCTCCGGCAACACGCTGAAACTCATACGGATACGCGCCGACTGCGACCGCGACGCGCTTCTTGCCACGGTTGAGCCTGCGGGACCGGTCTGTCATACCGGCGGCTACTCCTGTTTCGACGTTGAACGGCGCTATACGCCGGAATTCCTCCAGTCTCTCATTGCCGAAAGGTTTCGGGACGCGCCGGAGGGGTCGTACACCGCCACCTTGGACGACGCGCTGGTCCGGCGGAAAGTAATGGAAGAGGCCTATGAAGTCTGCTCCGCCAAATCCCGCCGCGAAATCGTGTGGGAGGCGTCGGACCTGCTCTTTTTTCTCACCGCCCTTATCACCAGGGCGGGAATACCGTTTCAAGAGGTGCTTGACGAGCTGGATCGCCGGCACAAGAAATAACGCCGGCGGCTTGTTGACACCGGCGGGGGCTTCCGCTATGCTTGTGCAGTGTGCGGGACGCGGGAAGCCGCCCCGAATAAACCTATGTATCTGCGATATACCCTTTCAGGACACGCTTTTATTTCCCCTAAAGACAACCCGGACAAACTGGTGGACGCCCTTCTTGCCAGCGGTTACAACGAAGAGTGCTGCCTTGCCCTTGATTTTACCCCCTCTTTCGTCTCGCGCCTCATGGCCGCAGGATTTCTCGTGATGTCCATAAGCCGGAGCGAGCCGGACGGAGAAAACACGGAAGAGAAGGAGGAACAGGGCTTCCTGCTCCTCCCCAAACTCCACCTCATACGGTCGGTGCTTTTCTTTCCCGACCTGCATATCAAGAAATCCGTCAGACGCCTTTTGAACCGGTACGAACTGCGGTTTGACACTGATTTTGACCGCATCGTGGACAAGTGCATCGCAATCCACGGCGACGACTGGCTCACGAAGCCCCTGATAGACACGATAAAATCCATTCGGAAGGTTTCCATGACCGGCGGCGGCGCCGTGCTTTTCAAAAAAAAGCGGCGCCTTCCGCCGGTTCGTCCCGTTTCTTTCGGGGTGTACCGGAACGGGGAGCTTCTTGCCGGCGAGTTCGGCGTGTCGGTCGGCAGGGTGTACACCAGTTATTCCGGCTACTACGACGAGAGTTCCGCCGGAACCGCGCAGATCGTTTTGATGACTCGGTATCTTGAAGACGCGGGGTTCGCGTTTTTGGACTTCGGTATGCCCCTTGATTACAAAACCGATTTAGGCGCCACCAATATCGGCCCCGACGAGTTCGTAAGACGCTTCCGCGAATCCCGCCAGCCTCCGCCGTCTCCGACGGTTCCATAAGCTTCCCGCGCCGCGGCTCACAGCGGACGGAGACGGCGCGAAGCGTAGTCGCGCCTGGGCAGCAGTCGGATTGCTAACCGGACACGGTGTTGCATCACTTGGAAACAACAGTGCTGAAACAGCCGGAGTCTACCCGCCGGCGTTTGAAGGCTAAACGCTAGCGTTTGAAGGCTAAACGCCGGCGTTTAGAGTCTAAACGCTAGCGTTTGAAGGCTAAACGCCGGCGTTTGAAGGCTAAACGCTAGCGTTTGAAGTCTACCCGCTAGCGTTTGAAGGCTACCCGCCGGCGGCATCCGGTATACCTTTTACGACAAAAGGTATACCTTTTACGGCATCCGGTATACCTTTTACGACAAAAGGTATACCTTTTACGACAAAAGGTATACCTTTTACG
>JAITHR010000035.1 GCA_031279895.1 Spirochaetaceae bacterium | reverse complement strand
GCAAAGAAGCCGTCGGTCAAACTGGTGGCGGTGGAGCCGGCGTCCTCTCCGGTGCTCTCCGGCGGCCAGCCCGGTCCCCACAAGATACAGGGGATAGGCGCGGGGTTTGTACCCCAGGTTTACGACAAAGGTCTTGTGGACGAGATCTACCAGACCGACGAAGTGAAAGCCGGCGCCACGGCCCGTCGTCTGGCCAAAGAAGAGGGCATCCTCGCGGGCATTTCCTCCGGCTCTATCCTTGAGGCCGCGCTCGTCGTTGCGAAGCGGCCTGAAAACAAGGGGAAAACCGTTGTGGCGGTGCTTCCCGACACCGGGGAGCGGTACCTTTCAACGTGGCTCTGGGAAGAGTAGCGCAGGCGGCGCGGCGCGGGAAAGCGTAGCAAAAGGAGGCGCGTATGGGGCGGCGTATCGGGATTGCCAGTATTGACGGCGTTCTTATAAACGAACACTTCGGAAGGTCCCGGTGGTTTTACATTATCGACCTTGAACCGGACGGATCGAGCGCGGTTTTCGAGAGGCGTCCCGTAACGCCGCTCTGTCGGTGCGGCGCTCATTCGGAAGAAGGGATGGCGGAGGTCTTTGCGGCGCTGAAAGACTGCGATGCGGTGCTGGCCGCCAAAATCGGCCCCGGCGCCCGGAGGTACTTTGAGGAGCGGGGGGTCGCGGTGTTTGAGGGGCCCCTTGCGATCGAAGAGGCGGCACGGAAACTCGCGGCCTATTACGCCGTCTCCGACGGTTCCAAACGGCGTCCCGTATAGCGGCTGTAAGCAGTCGCCGTCCGCTTTCCGGCGCAAGGCCGTCTCCGACCCGCCGGCGGCGGGAGGCACAACGCGGTCCCGTATAGTGGCTACTGTAAGCAGACCGACTGGCTTTCCGGCGCAAGGCGGGAAGCTTATGGATCAGCCGGAGGCTGTGGAAGCGTCGGAGACGCCTATTCCAAAATGGTAATTTCCACCCGCCGGTTGCGTGTTCTGCCGGCGTTGGTGGCGTTATCACCCACCGGCTTGGTGCCGCCGGACCCTTTATAGGTAAAGCGCTCCGCGCTTATGCCCCGCATGACAAGCTCGTCAACCATGCGCTTCGCCCGCTTAATCGAAAGCTCCATCTCGCTAATCGGATTGCCGGTAGACGCGGTGTGTCCCTCCACAAAAAACCCCCGATCCGGTATTTGGTTAAGCGCCGCGGCAATAAGATCGAGCTTCGGCGTTTCACCGGGAAGAAAATCCGCCGAATCCGGCGCGAACCGAATGTCCCGCACCGTAAGACGCACCCCCTCCGGCACAGGCTCAAGCTGAAACCCCCCCAGTTCCGTCCCAAGCGGCGGCCTCTCCGCGGGCTTCTCCTCCGGCGCCGGCGCCGGCGCGATACCCAGCGCGGTTCCCACCGCGTCGATAACCGCGCCCCGGTCAAGCGGCACGATGCCGGATCCGAAAGTCAGGGTGAACCCGTCAAACTTCACCGTTGAATTGTCGGGAAGCACGTAGGTTTCCACCAGCGTATCCCGCATAAAAAGCGGCAGCCCGCTGTCCGCCTTAATCAGAATATCCACCTTGTGGCTCCCCCGCACGCTGGCGTAGCTCCGCCCCCCGGAATACTGGGAAGCGTAGGTGGCGTATATCCTATGCACCGGAATATTCTTATACATCTCGATACCTTTGTACTCATAATCCGCCGTAAAAGGGATAACCACCGGATTTCCCGTATTAAGAGGGTCTATGGCGCGGGATCCCGGGGCGCGCCACTTGAAGCCCGGCACGACTTTCTGGGTCGGAAAGGTGGGGAAGCCGCGCATGGTGGGGAAGCCCTGATCGTTTTCAATGACCATACTCCCGTTTCCGTTAATCCGAAAACTCACGGGAACCACCGCGTCCACAGCCTGCGCGCTCTGACGCATATCCCGCAGGGTATTTTCAAGCACGAAAAAATTGCCCTGATAGAGGAGACCCGTCTGCCCCGCGCCGCTGTTTACGGAAAGATCCGTTTTCTCCCCCTTTTCCAGCCGTTTCGGGAGAATGGACGCCCGTACCTCGTGGCGCACGAGGCCGATATACTTTCCGTCGTTATACCGCCGCCAGTCCGAGCGTTCCACCAGTGAGTACGGCCCTGTCTCAGACATGGCAAGAACCGCCGGATCCCTGTTTTCAGGGCTTTGCGCGGCAATCGTGAAAGCCCCCGCAAACCCCGCAAGCTTCACCATCAAAAGAAGCATACGTGTACTTAATCTTCGCATACTTTCTACTATCGGCTCTTTTCCCCCTTTTTTGTACCAGCCTCCGCCGTCTCCGACGGTTTTAAACAAGGCCGCCTGTTGTTTCAGAGCGGTGCAATACCGTGTCTGTTGAGCGAATCAGTGCTACCCAGGCGCGGCTACGCTTCGCGCCGTCGGTTGCGGCTTGGAAGCTATGCGTTGTTGCGCGTTGTTCGGGGCAGCGCGTGGTACGCGGACAGTCGTTGTTCGCCGCGCTTCGCATGACGCTTATGGAACCGTCGGAGACGGCGGCTGTTTCAGCATGGCCGCCTGTTGCCTCTTAATGGTGCAACACCGTGTCCGTTTACTTCGCTGGTTGCTGCCCAGGCGCGGCTACGCTTCGCGCAACGGCGGGCGGTTTGCAAGCGGCGCGTTGTTGTGCGTAGTAAGGGGGCGGCGCGTTGTTCGGGGCGCGTTGCGTCTCGCGTTGGTGGGGGGTTTGGGGGGTCTATGACCCCCCAGCCGCCGGAGGCAGCTAAGCGGACAGTCGTCGTTCGCCGCGCTTCGCATGACGCTTATGAAACCGTCGGAGACGGCGTGATTCGGGGCGCGTTGCGTCTCGCGTTGGTGGGGGGTTTGGGGGGTCTATGACCCCCCAGTCGCCGGAGGCAGCTAAGCGGACAGTCGTCGTTCGTGGCTGGGCGCATGACGCTTATGAAACCGTCGGAGACGGCTAGTCACTGTAGACAAGCCGCGCTCCGGCGGGAAACGCGCCGTACCCGACCCGCGTCCCCCGCGAAAGGGTTACGCTCCGCAGGCCCGCGCACCCCTCGAACGCATAGTCCCCGAT
>JAITHR010000170.1 GCA_031279895.1 Spirochaetaceae bacterium | reverse complement strand
TCCGCGTCGGCAAAGGGAACCTGACAGGTCCCCACCTGACGGTGGCCCCCGCCGCCGTAGGCAAGGAGCATACTGCCCACGTCAAGGGAAGCTGTCCTGTTGAGAATGCTGTACCCCACGGTAATCACGCAGTTTTCGTTCCGTTTCCCGTTTATGACCCATACCGATATATTCTGGTCCGGGAACAGGGTATACAGCATGAAACGGTTGCCCACGTAGATGGGGTCCGTTTTCCGCAGGTCAACGATCACCGTGTTTTTCTCGACCCGCGCCGTCTTTTCTATCATGGCTTTGAAGAGCGCGCTCTGTTCGTGGTACAGCGTTATCCGCTCCTTCACGTCCGGCATGGCGAGGATTTCTTCAATCGGCTTCTCCACGCAGGCTTTTGCCAGCACCTTCATAAGGTCGAAGTTGCTTATCGTAAAATCCCTGAACCGCCCCAGGCCGGTTCGGGGGTCCATGACAAAGCCCAGAAGCACCCAGCCCGCGGGGTTCGTAATCTCCTCCGCGGTAAGGCTTCCGGAGTCCACCTTGTCAACGTAATGGATCATGGACTCGAAGCGCCCCAGTTTCGCGTAGCCGCCGTAGTAGTCGTAGACCACCCGCGCGCAGCTGGGGGCGCGGCGGGCCACGCCCTCGAAAAAGGTCTTCGCGCCCAGGCGCTCCGGTTCGCTCGAATGGTGGTCGAACCAGAGCTTGCACCCCTTGCAGTAGGGGATATTGGCCAGAATGTCGTTATCCGTAACGTCCACGAGCCCGTCCTGTATATCTTTAGGATGCACGAACTTCCATTCGTCAATAAGTCCCAGATACCCCAGGAGCGCGCCGCAGGCCAACCCGTCAAAATCGGACCGTGTTATTAACCGCATAGATACCCTCCGCACGTAAATAACTGTTACGGCCCACCATACACAATTCCCTTGGGAAGCGCAAGGCCGCGTCGGTATTCCGTTGGAACGGTATTGACGAACCCTCCGTTTTTACACCATAATTCTCACTATGGCCAATACGGTGTTTCTTGCGTTAAAAAATATCACCAAATCGTTTCCCGGGGTTCTGGCGCTGGACAGGGTAAGCTTCGAGGCGCGGCGCGGGGAGGTTCACGCGCTTTGCGGTGAAAACGGCGCGGGAAAGTCAACGCTTATGAAAATCATTAACGGTATCCACAAGGCGGACTCAGGGGAGATTTTTATCGAGGGGAAAAGCGCCCACATCCAGAACCCCGCGGACGCCAGGGCGAAAGGCATTGCCATGATATTTCAGGAGTGCGCCTTCGTGCCGGAAATGTCCGTTGCGGAAAGCCTCTTTTTAGGGGACCTTCCGGTGGGACGGATCGGGTTTTTCCCGCGTATCGACTGGAAGAAAATCCACGCCACCACCGAAGCGCTTCTTAAAGAGGAGGGGATGCTCCACAACCCCCGCCTTTTTGACGGTATCCATACGAAACTCAAATACCTTACCATAGCGGATATTCAGATGCTCGAAATCGTGAAAGCCATAAGCAAGGACTCCCAGGTTATCATCATGGACGAGCCGACCTCTTCGATAGCGAAAAAAGAGGCCGACGACCTCCTGCGGAAAGTGGTGGAACTGCGAAACCGCGGGAAGAGCATCATCTATATTTCCCACAAGATGGACGAGATCTTTACGATTGCCGACAGGGTTACGGTGTTTCGGGACGGGAGAGTGGTGGGCGGCGACGAGGCCCGGAACCTCACGATTAACAAAGTGATTACCATGATGGTGGGACGGGAAGTAAGCGGCGAATACCCCAAGGAAGAAGTGGCGCTGGGGGATACAATCCTTGAGGTCCGGGACCTTAAAAGCGCCGGCGTGTTTACCGGCATAAACTTCACCGTCAGGGCCGGGGAGATCGTGGGGTTCGCGGGTCTCGTGGGCGCGGGCAGAACCGAAGTGGCCCGGGGCGTAAGCGGCCTCGATCCGGTAAGCGGCGGGGAGGTGCTGGTGAAAAACAGACGGATTAACATGAAAAACGTGTCCGAATGTATAAACGGCGGCATCGCGTACTGCTCCGAAGACCGCAGGAGGTACGGGCTTGTGCTGATACGCGGGGTCAGGGAAAACGTGGGGCTTCCCAACCTCCTCCGCTATATCTATAAGGGATACCTCCATAAGACAAAAGAAGTCGAGGAAGTGGACGGGCAAAAGTGCGCGCTCCGGCTTAAAACCCCGTCGCTCGAAACCGCGGTGGCCACCCTGAGCGGCGGGAACCAGCAGAAGGTGGTGCTTGCGAAGTGGCTTATCAAAGATCCGGACGTGCTTATTCTCGACGAGCCCACACGGGGTATCGACGTGGGCGCCAAGTATGAGATATATAAGCTTATGAGTGAAATCGTGCGGAACGGCAGAAGGGGAATCCTTATGATCTCCTCCGAGCTTCCCGAACTGCTCGGGATGTGCGACCGGATTTACGTTATGGCCAAGGGAAGGATCGCCGCGGAAATAGCGCGCAAAGACTTTTCCCAAGAGCTAATCATGCAATACGCCACCGGCAGCCTCCGGGCGGACGCCGGCGGCGGGGAAAAAGAAGAAAAAGAAACCGACAGGCAGCATGAAAAATAGTATGAAAAAGACAAAGCGCATAAAAGGACACGGGAAATGACAGATCAAACACGCGGCGCGGAAAAGGGGCGGCTTTCCCCTGCCAAAATCTCCGCGTTTCTGGGAAAATACAGTATTTTCGTTATTTTGGTTCTCGCGGTGGTGATAAGCTCTTTTTTGAGCCCGAACTTTCTGACCGTGGCGAATATAACCAACGTGCTCCGCCAGAACTCGGTGGTGTCTATTCTGGCTTTCGGCGAAACCATGCTGATTATCGCCGGACTAATCGACCTCTCCTCCGGCGCGGTGCTGGCGGTATCCGGTATCATCTCGATTTTCGTGTTCAAGGCCACAGGGTCCCTGCCCCTTAGTTTTGTAACGGGCCTGGGTATCGGGGTTATGTTCAACCTCCTCAGCGGCCTCATGGTAAGCGTCTGGAAGACCCCGCCTTTCATCGCCACCCTCGCGGTAACCACCATAAGCAGAGGCACGGTGCTTCTCATTACCGCGGGCCAGAGCGTGTATCAGATCGGTAACTTCGTGGTGTTCGGCCAGGGTTCCCTGCCGAACGAAAACTCCCCTTTCCCCCTGCATATTCCCATACCGATTATTTTCATGCTCCTTATGCTTCTTATTACGTGGTACGTGCTGAACCAGACCCGCCTCGGTCGGGCGTTTTACGCCACAGGCGGCAACGAGGAGGCTGCCAACGCCTCCGGCATAAAGGTCGCCCAAACCAAATTTATCTGCTATATCGTGAACGGCATCCTCGTGGGGCTGGCCGGCGTGCTTTTCATGTCCCGCGTCAACGCCGGTATCCCCAACGCCGGCGTCAATTACGAGTTTGAGGCGCTCACCGCGGCGATTATCGGCGGCACCAGTTTCTCAGGCGGCGTCGGCACTGCCCTCGGCACCCTTGCGGGCGCGCTCATCGTGGGTATTCTCAACAATATAATGAACCTCCTGGGGGTCAACCCCTATGTGCAGCAGATTATCAAAGGCTCGATTATCGCGCTCGCGGTTATCATGGACATCTGGGCAAAGAACAGGCGCTCGAAGCCCAAGCCCCTCTCGGAGAGCGCGTAACGCCTTCGGCGGCGTCCTAACAATAGGAAATCAGAGCCGTCGGAAACCGGAAGGGAAACCGGCCCGTGCGCGGCATTGATGGTATAAATAAACCCCGAAAGGGGGTAGATAAAGCAACCCTTACAAAGGGAAAGGAGAACGGAATGAAAAAAATACAAAAAACGGCTGTCGGCGCGGCGCTTTTCATCCTTATTTTGTGCGCGGCATCTTCGGCCTGCAAGAAAGAGGAAGGGAGCAAAGAGGGCGCGAAGAAAGAGGAAGGGAAAAAGAAAGTCGCGTTTATCGCCAGAACGCAGAACGATTCGTTTGCCGCGTGGCTTGCCAACGCCATGAAAGAAGAGGCCGCGAAGACGGGAACCGTAACCGTTGACGTTATGGACGGCCAGGACAGCGATGAGAAGATCAATTCTTTCATCGAAAACAGCATCAGTAACCGGTACGCGGTGATTATCGCCCAGCCCCAGAACACCGAGGCGCAGAAACCGGCGGCTGAAGCGGCGGTAAAGGCGAATATTCCCTTTATCACGGTCAACCTCCGTATTCCGGGCATGGAAACCGTAAGCCACAGCGTCGACGCCAGCCCCTATGAACAGGGCGCGGTCAACGCCCGGTACGCCCTGGACCTTATTCCCCAAGGGGCGCGGGTGGTTATCCTGAACGGGCCGGCTGACCACCCCCATTCCAATTTCCGGCGGGAAGCGTGGCAGAAAGAGTTTCTCGACAAACGTCCCGACGTTACGGTTCTGGCGGAAAATTACGCGAACTGGAAGAAAGACGAGGCCATGCGTTTGATGGAAGACTGGGTGCAGACCCACGGCCAGAACGGGAAGATCGACGCGGTGCTTTCGATGAATGACAATATGGCAAGCGGCGCTATCGAGGCGGTCAAGGGGAACGCGCAGTACGCCGATATGCTGGTCTTCGGGGTTGACGGCACCGCGGAAGCGGCGCTCCTCATCCAGGAGGGCAAAATGACCTCCACGTCCTTTCAGAACGCCTATCTTTTGGCAGAGACCAGCATGAAAATCGTGGGCGACATTGTGGCCGGAAACGACCGGGGCTTTGTTAATATAGATATTGAATGTCCCCTGATAACCAAAGAGAACGTCCAGTTTCTCATCGATACCCATAAACGCGCCGGTGCGCTGCAATAAACAAACAGCCTCCGGCAGCCTCCGGCTGTTGCATAAGCTTCCTGCGGGGCGGCTCACACCAATCGTTGACTGCTTAGAGGCGCGGGGCGGGACGCTTTTGAAACCGTCGGAGACGGCCGTCGGAGACGGCGGCAGCTTCCGCTCCGATTATTACTTATTACTGTGTAACGACTTATAGGTAGTAAGAGACGGTTTTGCCCCGCGTAAGGCCGGCTTAAAAGGTATACCTTTTACGGCATCCGGTATACCTTTTACGACAAAAGGTATACCTTTTGGGGCATCCGGTATACCTTTTACGACAAAAGGTATACCTTTTACGGCATCCGGTATACCTTTTACGACAAAAGGTATACCTTTTGGGACATCCGGCAGCCTCCGGCTGTTTCATAAGCTTCCCGCGAAGCGGCTCAAAGCAGACAAAGACCGCTTAGAGGCGCGGGGCGGGACGCTTTTAAAACCGTCGGAGACGGCCCGCGAAGCGGCTCATACCAATCGTTGACTGCTTAGAGGCGCGGGGCGGGACGCTTATGAAACCGTCGGAGACGGCGGCTCAAAGCAGACGAAGACCGCTTAGGGGCGGGGGCGGGACGCTTTTGAAACCGCCGGAGGCTGCGGCTTACATATAACCAGTGAGGAGGGATACGATGATACCGTATCAAAAAGCAAAGGCGGATTTTTCTCTGGAAGGGAAAACAGCAATTATAACCGGCGGCGCCGCGGGCATAGGGTTGGCTACGGCCCAATTCCTTGTCCAGAAAAACGTCAACGTGGTTCTGGCGGACCTTAATAAAGACGTAGACGCCGTTGCCAAGACCCTGGGACCCAAGCATATCGGGGTCCCCGGGGACGTGTGCGGCGCGGCCTACCGGCAATCGGTTATCGACGCGGGGGTCAAGGCGTTCGGCAGGATAGATATTCTGGTGAACAGCGCCGGCATCTCCGCGCTCGACAAGGCCGAGGCTTTAAGCGAGGAGATGTGGGACCGCACCATGAATATCAACACGAAGGCGAGTTTTATGACGGCCCAGGCCTTCGGCGCGTACTGCATCAAAGAGAAGGTCTGCGGGTCTATCGTGAACCTCGCGTCCCAGGCCGGGGTTATCGCCCTTGACCGGCACGTCGCCTACTGCGCGAGCAAAGGCGCGGTAATCGCCATGACCAAAGTGCTGGCTCTGGAATGGGGGAAGTACGGTATTCGGGTAAACTGCGTGTCCCCCACGGTGGTATTGACCGAACTGGGGCATAGGGCGTGGGACGGGCCCGTGGGAGAGGCTTTCAAGAAAGAGATACCGGCGGAACGGTTCGCCGAGCCGGACGAAATCGCCGGGGTTATCGCGTTTCTTTGCAGCGACGCCGCGGCGATGATAACGGGCCACAACCTTTTGATTGACGGCGGGTATACGATAAAGTAACCCGTCCATTACCAGGAAAATAGGCGCGCAGTGCGCCTAAAAATACAATAAATCAAGGAGAGATTTATGAAAATGATGAAAAAAATCGTCGGTTTGTGTTTGGGTTTGATCTTACTAAGTTCAAACAGTGTCTTTGCAGGGTCAAAAGGAGAAAAGGCCGGAGCAACCAAACGGGTCGCGTACATCGCCCGGGGCCAGGACGACTCTTTTGCCGCGTGGCTTGCCAATTCCGTCAGGGAAGAGGCGAAGAAATACCCCGGTATCAAACTGGAAGTGCTGGACGGCCAGTCCAACGACACCCAGCAGATCAATCAGATTGAAAATTGTATTAACAACAAGTACGATCTGATT
>JAITHR010000155.1 GCA_031279895.1 Spirochaetaceae bacterium | reverse complement strand
GGCGTCTGTCCGCCCCGTCTCAAGCCGGTTCACCGCCGCCTTTAGCTCCCCGTCGCTTATGCCCTCTCTTTCGGCAAACCGTGAAAACCACAGGTTCTTGAATATCCTCACGGTTCACCCCCGCTGTTTCTTCATCTTTTTCAGTATACCCCTGAAATGGTTGGTGAACAAGGCGCATTGAACAGCCCGCTAATCCGTCTTGAAAGACTTAATCCGTCCCGGGGAAAGTCAGTATCCGGCAGGTTCCCGGCGGGTAGTGCTGTTTGTTGGACAGGCCGGGGTCAAACCGGTAGATGTTCACCCCTCCGTCCCAGTCCCTTTTTCAACAGTGGGTTCCGGTTCGGCTTTTATCGTTTCATCAACCATCCCGGGCTCGGGTTGATAATCTTTCCTGAAATATCCGTAGTTATTTAATTCATTTTCAATAATAAAATTCATTGCTGCCGGGAAGTCCGTACTGTTTTTTAGCAAAGACCTTCACGGCTTCAATTATCCAAGGCTACCGTCTTATACCGTAGGAAATTTTTCTCATTTTCTATTTTCGGAGGTGACTCACAAAGTATGATGCGGGGTAAGCGGGGTAAACCGACGGAGCGGGCGAAGAAGGTTACTATGAATAATGACAATAAACATAACACTCAAATGCCCGCACCGCCGCAACGCGATGACAGTCAAAAACGGGAAAAAACGCGGCGGGTCTCAAAATTACCGCCGTAAAAACTGCGGACGCCGGTTTGTAAGCGGCTTTCAAAAAATCTGTCGGGGAAGCCTCCCGACAATAAATCAGAGTATCGGATATATGCCGGTTATAGGAAACGGCGTCGTAAAAACACGGGAGGCGCCCGTTATAAGCGTTAATAAAGTCTTAAAAGTCGTTTCCACCTCAAAATACCGTATAGAAACAGGCATGGAACGCTGTGACCGCCTTGAAATAGACGAGTTTTATACGTATTTCGGGAATAAAAAGAACAAATTGCGGCTTCTCTACGCCCGTCGTCGGGAAACCGGGAAAATTGTAGCGTACGTGCGGGGAAACCGAGATCCGAAACGGCGCAAAAACTGAGAAAACGGCTCAAAGACCCCGGTGTTACCTGTAATAAAATAGCGACGGATAACCGGGACAGTTTCGTAACGGCGTTCGCTACGGATAAAACACTGACAGGCAAGGCGCATACGGTAGGAATAGAGGGAAATAACCGCCGCTTACGAAATCTTGCGCGCCGGGCTTTTCGGAGAACGTGCCGCTTTTCCAAAAAGCCGCTTAATCATAAACGGGTCTTTGATATGATCTTTTTCTATATCAATTACGGCTTCGTTTGAAGTAAATCATACTTTGTGAGTCACCTCCCTGAATCATTCCAGAGTAAATCTGAATCATATCGGGGCGGGCATAAGCGATTACAGGGCGGAGAGGGTCGTTCCTGAAGCGGGGCGCCGCCGGCGGCGGTTTCATAAGCGTTCTGATACCGCGGCAAAGTACGCAAAGACAGCTTCGGGGGCGCGGGGGTATGCGGACGGTCGTTGTTTGAAGTGCGGCGCGGGAAGCTTATGAAACAGCCGGAGGCTGCGTCGGAGACGGGGCGGAGGCGGCGGCGGCAAACTTGACAGGTACGGGTAATCCGCCTAGTATTAGCAATACCTATCGCGGGAGTTATAGGATGAGTTCTCACAAGCCATTAGTTAAAAACCGACCGGTTCTATTACGATTTTCTATTCTGCTGGTGCTCAGTATGAGTGTTCTGAGTTTTACCCTGATAAGCGTCATGGTAACCCACCTCATGCTTCCCCACGTCTTCCAAGAGGAAACCTTTCTTCGCGTCCTGACCGTGGCGGCTATCAGCGCCGCGGCCCTCCTTATGGGAAGCCTCTACATTTTCCTCATACAGTATTTCATAAAGTCCATGACCGGCTTTAAAAAAGTCCTCAACGAGATGGGCACGTACCTGTTTATCACGGATACCGAAACCCACGCCATCCATTTTATGAACGACGCGATGAAAGAACACTACGGCTTTGAGGAAGAGGTGCTGGGGAGGCGGTGCTGGGAAGCGCTCCAGACCGGTCTTTCGGGCCCCTGCTCCTTCTGCCCCATTCCCGGGCTTATGAAAAAGGGGCAGGATATTGTCGTGTGGGAGGAACGCAACTCCCGTACCGGCAGGTATTATAAAAACACCTCAAGCATCATAACCTGGGGCGGCTTACGGCGGGCGTACATCCAGCACAGCGTTGACATTCACGACCTCAAGACCGCGGAGGCGGCCCTCACCAGGCGGCTCGAACAGCGGGAACTGCTCTACGCCATCTCCCAGCACTCGGTCTCCGAGGAAGACCTGGCGCCGCTTATCAAGAAAACCCTGGGAACCATCGGTTCTTTTATGAAAGTCAGCAAAGTGGTCATCGCCAGGCTCAACACGGACACGAACCGGCTGGAATACGAGTACGAGTGGTACAACGAGCGGCACAACGTACCGAAACTCTCCCGCCGCTCGTATCTTTTCAGCCGCGGCGGTATCCTGTACGACACGTTTATCACAGCCGGCGCGCCCTGCCTCTCCTGCGACAACGTGGAACAGATACCGGAGCTCTCCCGCTTCTTCAAGCCCCTGGGCATTAAATCCTTTATCAGTACGCCCATTATGATTCACGACGTCTTCTGGGGGGTGCTGGGCATTGACGAGTGCGTCGCGGCGCACCGGTGGGACGAGAGCGACACCCAGTTCATTCAGGTCATTGCCAATACCATAGCCGGCATCATCATTCGGGAGACCGCGGAGAAAAAGCTTCTTCGGATGTCGTCCATTGTAAACAGCACCCCCCAGTATGTTTCCTACTTTACCCCAGCCGGACAGTTCGAGTATATCAACCCCGGGGTCAGCGCCATTTCCGGCTACTCCGCGGAAGAGCTTCTGCGCGGGGGCATGGATATTCTCTTTGACGAGGAGACGCGGGTGTTCATCCATGAGATTTTCATTCCGGCGGTGCTGGAGCGCGAGAGCCACCAGACCGAGCTTCCTATCATCCGCAAAGACGGGACCCGCCGGATACTCTCTTTCTCCGCCTTCACGGTGGGCCCGCACAAGGAGGGGCTGGGGGGTATTGCCTCGGATATTAGCGAACTGCGGGAGCTTGAGACCGCCCTTATCACGGCCAAAGAGCGGGCCGAGCAGTCGAGCCTGGCGAAGAGCAACTTCCTCTCCCGCATGAGCCACGAGATGCGGACTCCGATGAACGCCATTATCGGCATGACCACCATTGCCCGGGGGTCCCGGAACAAAGAGAAGCTGGAATACTGTCTGGGGAAGATACGGGACGCTTCGGTGCATCTCCTGGGGGTTATCAACGACATTCTGGATATGTCCAAGATAGAGGCGGGCAAGTTCGAGCTTTCCCTCTCGGAGTTTGATTTTGAAAAGACGCTCCAGCGGGTAACCGGCGTCATGCACTTTAGGATCGCCGAGAAACGACAGAATCTTCTGGTGAAACTCGATCCCGCAATCCCGAAGCGTATCGTCTCCGACGAGCAGCGCCTTGCCCAGGTCATCACGAACCTCCTCTCCAACGCCGTCAAGTTTACACCGGAAGAGGGAATCATCACCGTATCGGTGCAGGAGGAAGGCGGCACGGGAACCTCCCGCAGAATCCGCTGTTCCGTGGCGGATACGGGTATCGGCATCTCGGCGGAACAGCAGGCGCGGCTTTTTTCCCTGTTCGAGCAGGCCGACACCAGCATCGCCCGCAAGTTCGGCGGCACCGGACTGGGGCTTGCCATCTCAAAAAGCATCGTAAAGCTCATGGGCGGCGAAATCTGGGTCGCCTCCGATCTGGGGCAGGGCGCGGTTTTTACCTTTGAAGTTACGGTTTCAACCGGAGACAACGCGGCGCGGGAGGTTCCGGCGCCGCGCCTGCGCTGGGAGAAGCTGCGGATACTGGTGGTCGACGATTCTTCCGACGTGCTTGAGTATATGAAGGAGTTCTCCCGCGCCCAAGGCATAGGGTATACCGGCGTTTCCAGCGGGAGCGAGGCGTGGGAACTTATAGAAAAGATGGAAAAGGCGGAAAAGGCGGGGAGCGGAGGGGTGGACCGGAGGGATCTGCCGTTTGACGTGGTATTTGCGGATTGGCGGATGCCGGAGATGAACGGGATTGAGCTTGCGCGCAGGATAAAGGCGCGTTTCGGCCCTCATATCGTCGTGATTATCATTTCCGCCGCCGAATGGGACACCATCGAGCCCGAGGCCAAAGACGCCGGTGTTGACGGCTTTATTCCCAAGCCCCTGTTTCCCTCGATTATCGTTGACTGTATTGCCGCGCATCTGTCCGTTATGCCGGCAGGCGCCGAGGATGCGGTCAATACTATCGATGACCGGCATATTTTCGCGGGCCGGCGGATTTTGCTGGTGGAAGACGTGGAGATAAATCGGGAGATCGTGCTTGCCTTGCTTGAGCCTACGGGCGTTGCGATTGATACGGCGGCAAACGGCAGGGAGGCGCTGAACATTCTCGAAGAAAATCCGTCAAAGTACCATCTTATCCTTATGGATATTCATATGCCGGAGATGGACGGCTTTGAGGCGGTCCGCCGGATACGCAACCTGCCCTCCGAGGCGGCGCGTCAGGTGCCGGTGGTGGCCATGACCGCCAACGTGTTTCGGGAGGACATTGAAAAATGCCTTGCCGCGGGCATGAACGACCATATAGGGAAACCCATAGACTTGGAAGAGCTTGTGAAAAAACTCACCGGCTACCTCTTACCCTCCGCCGCCGGCGGCCAGCCTCCGGCTGTTCCATAAGCCCGCCGGCGGCCAGCCTCCGGCTGTTCCAAAAGCTTCCCGATACCGCGACAAACAACGACCGTCAGCCCGCCGGCGGCGGGTGGCACATAAGCGTCATGCGCCGCGGCTCAAACAACGACTGTCAGCCCGTCTCCGACGGTTCCATAAGCTTCCCGATACCGCGACAAACAACGACTGTCAGCCCGCCGGCGGCGGGTGGCACAAAAGCTTCCTGATACCGCTCCGAACAACGACTGTCAGCTGTCTCCGCTTACTTTGGGCCGCTCCGCATGACGCTTATGGAACCGTCGGAGGCTGCGGGGCGGACTTCGACGGTTCCGTCGGCGCGGCCTATGAAGACCCGCGGCGAGAGGCGGGTGAAAAAGCCGTTCTCCACTCCCCCGGGGATTTGGTTAAGCTCTCGCTCAAGAAGCGCCGGATCTACCGGCGATCGAAAGGTAATGTCCAAAAGCAGGTTGCCGTGTTCGGTTATGACGGGCCCGGCCTTCCGCACCGCTTCCCGCAACACCGCGGAAGCCCCGATCGCCTCTACCGCCTGTATGACCGAAACGCGGGCTTCGGGAACAATCTCAAGGGGCGCCGGAAACCTCAGGGCCAGGTGATCAACCGCCTTTGACTCGTCCGCCACAATCGCGTAGGCCGCCGAAGCATACGCCACGATTTTCTCCAGAAGCAGGGCGCCGCCCCCGCCTTTCACGCAGTAATTGTTTGGGTCAACCTCGTCCGCGCCGTCTATCGTAAGGTCGAGGGCGCCGTTTATTTCCTTGGAATTGAGGGTATACAGGGGAATACCCCAGGTCTCGCAGGCCATAAGGGTCTGGAAACTGGTGGGAACCGCGAAAATATCCGTGAGCTTTCCCGCGCCGATTAAAAGACCTATCTCTCGTACCGCGTGAATAGCGGTGGAGCCCGTGCCAAGACCCACTTTCATGCCGCTTTTTACGAGGTCCTCCACGGCTTTCGCGCAGGTCGCGGCCTTTATCTCGTTTTTATCCATGCCCTCTCCTTTTCTCTCCATACTTTTTCTCTCCATGCCTTTTCTCTCCTTCCCGTGCCTTTTCTCCCCGCGGGCTTCTCTAAAACCGCATCCGCGCCATAAGGTGCGCGGGAAATTCGGCGTTGATAAAATACCCGTACTGTAACTGCGCCTGGCGCATAAGCATATCATACCCGTTTAACACGCGGCACCCCGCGGCTTCGGCGCGGCGCAGAAAGAACGTGCGCTCCGGCTTGTAAATAAGATCCATCACCACCTCGAAGCCGGAGAAGCTGTAACACTCAAGCGGATCCTCTTCGGCGTGTCCTTCCATGCCCGCGGGCGTGGTCTGGATGATAATGTCCCGATATTTATCGATTTCCCGCACCCCCTGGCTGTCCAGAGCGCCCCAGGCGAAGCGGTACGGCGCGGCCACTTCCTTTGCGCGGGGGGACGTCCGGTTAAGAACCAGGGCCTTGCCGTGGAGCCGGTAAATCTCGGAGGCCACCGCCCGCGCCACCCCGCCGGCGCCCACAATCGTTACCCGCTTGCCCTTGAAATTTTTCTTCCCGATAAAATCAAGGAGCGAACCGGAAAACCCCGGGGCGTCGGCGTTGTACCCGGACCAGCCCTCTTCGCCGTACACTATCGTATTACACGCGCCGATGGATTTGACGCCTTCGGTGCTTCTTGCAAGGTAGGGCAGAACGGCTTCCTTGTGGGGTATGGTAACAGACGCGCCGCCCAGCCCCAGCCGGTCCGCGAGCTCCATAAACGGCTCGAGCGCGTCGGTGGGAAACGGCACATACACCGCGTCAATGTTTTCAAGGCCGAACACGGTATTAAAGAAGAGGGGGCTGAAGGTTACTTTGAGGGGGTAGCCCGCGATGCCGAAGACTCTGGTTTTGGCGGTGATGTTCCGAAACCGGTAGAGTTCCGCCAGTTCCCGCGGCTCAAGCTGCCCGCCGTCTATGTCCGGCAGATCCGGCTCCCCTTTTACCGACGTATAGCTTATCTGGGATCCCATCTGTTCCGCCAGAATTCTCGTGGGTACGCCCATGCAGCCCATACCGATAAGGATTTTCTCCATATCCATCGTTTCCCAGCCCGCTTTGAATATGCGCAGCACGTCTTCCGTGGTGCGTGGCGTAACGGCCACCTTGACAAGCTCGTCCCCCACGCGGCAGAGGCTTCGGATACGCCCCGCAAGGTCCGCGTCAACCCCGTGCCGGTTATGGTAGGAACGGATAACGCGGGTTCCGAAGGCCCGCGCCGCCTCCTCAAGGCTGGGTACGTTAAAGTATTCCTCCACATCCACATAGGCGAAGTTATGGCGGGGGTTCGCGTCGGCAAAGGCAAGCCCCTTGGAAAGGAGGCTCATCCGCGACGCTTCGCCGCCGGTAAAAAACCCGCCGTCCGCGTCGCGCCGGATCGTAAGGATAACCGGAATACCGGCCTGTTCGGGGAAGCGGCGGATGAGAAGCCGCTCGTCAGGCTCAAGGCAGTCGGCCCGCAGTTCGACCATATCCACCTCCCGCCGGTATTTCTCAAGAAGCTCAAGGTCCCGTTTGATGGTCTTTCCGGTTAAGCACAGGCATATTTTAGCCATAAGCCCTCCTCCATAGAAAAAGGATACAAAAAATACAAATGATACAAAGACAGGAGCGCGCCCGTCATGCGGGGCCCTTAAAAGTCCGAGCGGTAAATGTAGATGGCGGATACCGCTTGGGACCGGTCGAAGTTGACGCGGAGCGTTACGGGCCAGTCCCGATCGGGGAGCGTGTAGAGGAGGTAGTCGTCAAAATACGAGGCGCCTCCCAATAGTCGGGAGACCTGTCCGAAGGGATCGCCTATCCGTATCCCGTAGGCCGCGTTGGTTTCTATTTGCCAAACCCTGTTCAGGTACACATAAAAGCCCCGGTCTTCATAGACAAAGACCACGTCGTCCTGCCACGTTTCAATGCCCCGTACCGCGTGTACCGATTGGGGAAAGCCGAAACGGGAGAAAAGCCCGTCAATGGTTAAGCCGATGAGGGAGGACGGATCCGAAGCGGCGGCATCCGGCTGAACAGGCTGGGCCCACGCCGTAACAGCACAGGTTAC
>JAITHR010000117.1 GCA_031279895.1 Spirochaetaceae bacterium | reverse complement strand
AACCGCGACCGACTGCGCGAAGCGTAGCCGCGCCTCAACAGCACTGACGCGCTCACCGGACACGGTTTTGCACCATTTGGAAACAACAGGCGGCCATGCCGGAACAGCCGGAGGCTGCGGAGGAAAAAGTAGGGCGGAATTGCTACAATGGTCTTTATGGAACATAACAGCATTCTGCACGGTGATTGTATCGACGTATTAAAAAGGTTTCCTGAAAAAGCGGTTGATGTTATCTTCGCTGACCCGCCCTACAATATGCAGTTAAAGAACCCGCTGTACAGGCCGAATAACACAAAAGTTGCCGGCGTTGACGACCTGTGGGACAAGTTCGAATCGTTCGCGGACTATGACAGGTTCTGCGCCGCGTGGCTCAGGGAGTGCGGGCGGGTCCTGAAAGATACCGGCTCCCTGTGGGTCATGGGCAGTTACCACAACATCCACCGCATCGGCGCCCTTATGCTCGACCTGGGATTTTGGATTTTGAATGACGTGGTCTGGCATAAAACAAACCCTATGCCCAATTTTCGGGGGAAACGCTTTACCAACGCCACGGAAACGCTTTTGTGGTGCGTGAAAGAAAGAAACCGGACGAAATACACCTTTAATTATAAAACCATGAAACGGTATAACGGGGGGAAACAAATGCCCTCGGTGTGGCGGATCGGCGTCTGCGCCGGCGCGGAACGGCTTAAAGGGGAAGACGGCAAAAAAGCCCATTCGACCCAGAAGCCGGAGGAACTCTTAAAACGGGTTATTTTATCCTCAACCAAAAAGGGGGATATTGTGCTCGACCCGTTTTTCGGCACCGGCACCACCGGAGCCGCGGCAAAGAAATTAAAGCGCCTGTTCATCGGGATTGAGAAGGACGGCGGGTACGCGGACATTGCGCGGCGGCGTATTGACGGGATACACGGGTTTTTCGAGGAGGCCGACTGGGACGAGGAGGGGGGCGCGAAACAAAAACCAGTGCCTTTCGCAACGCTGGTCAGGGAACGTGTCATTCGGGAGGGCGAGACGCTGTACGCGAAAAAGCCCGAAGGCGCCGCGGCAGTGGTACGCGCCGACGGCGCCGTGTGCTACCGGGGCGCCGCGGGCTCAATTCACCAGATAGGCAGGCTCGTACAGCACACCGCCTCGTGCAACGGCTGGAAGTTCTGGTATATTACGAGATCCGACAGGCTGATTCCCATCGACGTACTGAGAAACGACTACCGCAAGGAACATTAGAGTATAACATTTTTAAACATATACTTGATAAACAAGTATTTGAAAGCTCAAAATGTGATTTACTTGAGAAAATAGCGCAATACCCTGACCGGTATGTCGGTTTATTCAGGCCGACAAGTCCCAAATATAAAATCATGCAAAATGTGCTACAGTCACATGAGATTAAATTTGGTAATGCCTTTGAAGAATTGTTTGAAAAATATTTTGAGCTTTACGGATACACTCATATATCCAAGAAAATCGTCTATGAAAAGGATTCTCTTGCTATAGATCAGCTTTTTAGGCATAGCGACGGCCATATTTGCTTCATCGAGCAAAAAATGAGAGATGATCATGACTCTACCAAGAAGCGCGGCCAGATAGATAATTTCCAAAAGAAAATTAAGGCATTGCTTGAAGTGTATAAAGAGCGGAATATGAGGTGCTACTTCTATTTTATTGACGACAGTTTGACTAAAAACAAAAACTATTACTATGAAAGTATTGAAAAAATACAGGCGGATTATACTGTTTACGCAAAGTTATGCTATGGAAAAGAATTGTGGGAAGAAATCGGGCATCCAGAACTATGGGCCGAGCTAAAAGCGCATCTTGAATGTTGGAAAAAAGAATATATTTCAAAAGGGTTATCAATTAATTTTGACGAATATCCTGAAAATGCGTTTGATGAAATTAAGCGCGTCAAAATAGAGGTGTTCTATAAATTATTTGACAACAAAGAAATATGCAAGGAAATTCTGCCGGTTATATTTCCTCAAAACAAAGTATTGCGTTTACTGCATAATTATTTCTCGCAAAAAGCCGGTGAAAACCGTATGTATGAAACAGTGGCAGGAAGAATAGGGGAGATTATACACCAATAATCACCCTAGCAGTCTCCGTCCGCCCGCCAACGTGGGCATATAAGCTTCCCACGCCCCGCCCTAAGCAGACAGTCGTTGTTCGCCGCGCTTCGCGGGAAACTTTTGTGCCACCCGCTTACTGGACAAGGTGTTGAACCACTCTCAAGCAACAGGCGGCCATGCTGAAGCCGTCGGAGACGGCGGTGGGGTTGTTTATTTAGTGCGTATCGGATAATACTTAACAAACATACTAAAATAAACGAAGGTTCGATCCGTGGCGGAGCGGACTTTAGGAGGGTTTATGACTATTGCCGAAATGTTTGCGCAAAGTCTGGTGGCTACGCTCTGCGGTATGAGCGTTGTGTTCGGATTCTTGATCATTCTGATCGTTTCTATAACTCTGATGGGCAAAATTGTTCATGCCTTAGGATGGGATACGGAACCGGCGGCGCCTGTAAAAGCGCAGGCGGCGCCCGCTCCGGTTGTTCAGGGTAACGCCGCGGTTGCCGCGGCTATCACCGCCGCGATTACCGAATATCGCAAATTATAATTTAGGTTAAGGAGTCAAAAAATGCCTAACGTGAAATTTACCGATCTCGTGCTGCGGGACGCCCACCAGTCCCTTTTCGCAACCCGTATGGTTACCGCCGATATGCTGCCTGTGGCCGATAAATTAGATAAGGTCGGCTACTGGGCACTCGAAGCCTGGGGCGGCGCCACCTTTGATTCGTGCATCCGCTTTCTCAACGAAGACCCCTGGGAACGGCTCAAGAAACTCAAAGCCGCGCTCCCCAACACCAAAATCATGATGCTCCTCCGGGGGCAGAACCTCCTTGGGTACCGGCACTACGCGGACGACGTGGTGGCGGCCTTCGTGGAAACCGCCGCCAAAGACGGTATCGACGTATTCCGTATCTTTGACGCGGTAAACGACCCGCGCAACTTCAAAGCCGCCACCGACGCGGCCAAAAAAACCGGCAAGCACATTCAGGCCGCCATTTCCTACGCGGTAACCCCGTTTCATACCATCGAGAAATATGTGGAGCTGGCCAAGGAATACGCGGGTATCGGCGCGGATTCCATCTGTATCAAAGATATGTCCGGCCTCCTCAAACCCTACGAGACCTACGATCTCGTAAAGGCCATCAAAAAAGAAGTAAGCCTGCCTGTGGAAATCCACTCCCACGCCACAACCGGTATGTCAGTGGCCACCCTCACCAAAGCCGCGGAAGCGGGCGCGGAGATCCTCGATACGGTCATCTCGTCCCTTGCGATGGGAACCAGCCACAGCCCCACGGAAACCATGGTGGAAATCTTTCGCGGCACCGAGTACGACACCGGCCTTGATATTAACCTCCTCCTTGAGATTGCCGCGTATTTCCGGGAAGTGCGGAAGAATTACAAGAAGTTCGAGTCGAGCTTTCTGGGCGCCGATACCCGTATCCTCGTGTCCCAGGTGCCGGGAGGGATGCTCTCCAACCTGGAAAGCCAGCTCAAGGAACAGGGCGCGTCGGACAAAATCGACGCGGTGCTGAAAGAGATCGCGGTGGTTCAGAAGGATTGCGGGTATCCGCCGCTCGTTACGCCTACAAGCCAGATTGTCGGAACCCAAGCGGTGTTCAACGTGCTGTTCGGCAGGTACAACAGGCTCTCCGAAGAGTTCGAAGGTCTTGTGGCGGGCAAATACGGCGCCTGCCCGGCTCCCAAAAACCCCGAGGTGGTGAAAAAAGCCCTTGACGCTCTTAAGATGGAAAAAGAAATCACCCACCGCCCTGCCGACGACATTCCCAACGAGTACGGGAAACTTGAGGAAGAGACGAAAAAGGTCCTGGGAACCGGCTCGGTTACGACGGAAGACGTGCTGACCTACGCGATGTTCCCCAAAGTGGCCCCGGATTTCTTTAAGAAGCGCTCCCAGGGTCCGGTGAAGTTCACTGCGGAACCGGCGGCGCCTCCTCCCGCCGCGGCAAGCGCCAAAGCGCCGGCCCCGGCCTCAGACGGCGGGCCCGCGAAGTATGTGGTCAATGTCAACGGCACCGATTATAACGTGGTGGTGCAGAGCGCGGGATCCGTGTCGTTCGCTCCGGCGGCAGGCGCTCCCGCCGCGGCCCCCGCGCAGGCCGGCCCCTCTGGAAGCGGCACGGTGATACCCGCGCCTGTGGCCGGCACGATTATCCGGTACGCCGTGGGCGAAGGGGAGCAGGTCGGTTCCGGCGCCACGATTATCATCATCGAATCTATGAAAATGGAACTGGAGATAAAGTCAACCGCCGCCGGAAAGGTACACTTTCTCGTGCCTGCCGGCACGCAGGTAACGTCCCAGCAGCCTGTGGCCGAAATAGGATAACGCCATGTTACACCTTAAAACGGATCCGGTATGGGTTACGAAACTATGCCTTCTGCTGGTGGTCGGGGCGTTCGTGTTTTCATTCATGCCCCGTATCGCCGCGCAGGGTAATCCGCCGGCATCGGATCCCGCGTCCATACAAAATCCCGACGGCATTATTCCGGGAAGCGGGAACATCCCGCGTATTTCCTTCAACAGTTTTATCGGAAACGTGATAGAAACCACCGGCCTTTTCGCGTTTATTACCGACGAGATACAGAAAGAAACCACCGTGATTGACGAAACCACCGGCACGAACAAAACCACCACCGTATTCGGGTGGCAGGAGTTCCTTATGGTGGCGGTCGGTTTTCTCATCGTGTACCTGGGGGCGGTTCGCGGCTTTGAACCCCTGCTCCTTATTCCTATCGGGTTCGGGACCATTTTCGTCAACGTGCCGATGGCGGGCATGGGAAATCCGCCCCACGGGTTCCTGCACATCATCTATGAAGGCGGGGTGGGAAACGAGTTTTTCCCCCTGTTTATCTTCATGGGTATCGGCGCGATGACCGACTTCGGGCCGCTTATCGCCAATCCCAAGACCGCGCTCCTGGGCGCGGCGGCGCAGTTCGGCGTGTTCGGCACCCTTTTCGGCATTACCGCCATGAACCTTATCCCCGGGGTGAACTTCAACCTCCTCCAGGCCTGCGCCGTGGCGATTATAGGCGGCGCTGACGGGCCTACCACCATCTACATCGCCGCAAAGCTCGCGCCGGAACTCCTTGCCACCGTGGCGGTCGCGGCGTACTCCTACATGGCGCTCGTTCCCCTTATCCAGCCGCCGATTATGCGGGCGCTCACCACCAAAGAAGAGCGGCTTATCAAGATGAAACAGCTGCGGCCAGTATCCAAAGTGGAGAAAACCCTGTTTCCCCTGGTGGTGTTCATGCTGGCCATCCTTATCCTTCCCGCAGCGGCGCCGCTTATCGGGTGCCTTATGTTCGGCAATTTCATCAAGGAATGCGGGGTGGTGGAGCGGATTTCAAAAACCCTGCAAAACGAGCTTATGAACATCGTGTCCGTGATGCTCTCTTTAGGCGTGGGAAGCCAGATGACCCCTGAAAAGTTTCTCAATCCCGCGTCCCTTTCGATTGTAACTATGGGGCTTATCGCGTTCTGCATCGCCACCGGTACGGGCGTGTGCGTGGCGAAGTTTATGAACCTGTTCCTCAAAGAGAAGATCAACCCGCTCATCGGGTCCGCCGGCGTGTCCGCGGTGCCTATGGCGGCGCGGGTTTCCAACCGCGTGGGCCTTGAAGAGGATCCGGGAAACTTCCTCCTTATGCACGCCATGGGGCCGAATGTCTCCGGCGTTATCGGCACCGCCATTGCCGCGGGGGTTATGATAGCCATGTACGGCGGCGGCTAAAGGGCGCCGTACCCGCGGCAAAGCGGTCAACGTCCGCTGCGCCGCGGTATTTTTCCCGTTTTTCTATTTTTTCTATTTTTTCTATTTTTTTCTATAAGTGTCCTGATACCCGCGTCAAAGCGGTCAACGCCGGCTACGCCGCGGGTATCGGGAAGCCGTTTAAAACAGCCGGAGGCTGCGTTTAAAACAGCCGGAGGCTGCAGCCGGAGGCTGTAAAAATGCTGTTTCTACAAAAACATACACGCCCATACGCGCTCTTAAGCATGGCGCTGGGTATCCTGTGGTGCGCGGCCCCGCCGGTTATGGCGGAACGCTTTTTTTACCGGCACGAGGCCGGAGACAAATACCGCGTCCTTTCCACGGTAAAAGAAGACGTCTATATAAACAGGCGTCTCAGCCACCGCTCCGAGATTCTTAACCGGATAGCCGTGGAGGTACGCGCCGTTCAAAACGGACAAGGCACCCACAGCGCGGTTTTCCAGACCGCCGAGCGCGGCATGGCCCCTGCCGGCGCCGAAGGCGGCGGCTTCCAGTGGGGTCGGGAGTACGACTCGGTGTTCGATCGGGACTCACGGGGGCATATCACCATTGACAAGAGCTATTTTATGCCGGTGGTACGCAATGTGCCGGTATTTCCGGATAGGGACCTCAAGCCAGGGGATACGTGGTCAGAAGACGGGTACGAAATGCACGATTTCAGAAGCGGCTTCGGTATTCCCGAACCGTACCGTATCCCCTTTACCGCCAGTTACGAGTTTCTGGGAAACCGCGAGTGGCGCGGCGTCTCCTATCCGGCGTTTTCCGTAACCTACCGCATCGTTGCCGAACCGGAACCGGCGCCCGGAAGGATTTACCCTACCCGCATCATAGGCGCGTCGGGCCAGGTGGTGTACTGGAACCCGGACATGGGCCAGGCCGCGGCCTACGAGGAGCATTTTCGCATGATTTTCGAGCTTTCCGACGGCGCCACCATCGAGTACCGCGGGAGCGCGCAGGCGGAGCTTATTGAGACGGAAAAAATGGACAAGCCCACGCTGGCTCAGGATATTATGGAAGACCTTGCCGAAACGGGGATTGACGACGTGTCGGTGCGGGAAAGCGACGAGGGGATTGTGCTAAGCCTTGACAACATCCGGTTCTATCCGGATTCCGACGAGATGCTTCCGGGAGAGCGGGAGAAGCTCGATAAAATCGCGGCTATCCTTTTGCGGTACAAGGAGCGGGATATTCTGGTGGGCGGGCATACGGCGCTGGCCGGCACCGCCGCAAGCCGGAAGGAACTTTCTCTGGAACGGGCAACTTCGGTGGCGGAGTATCTTATCGGGAAGAGCGTCCGTCCGGCGGATCGGGTTATGGTGCGCGGCTACGGCGCGGACCGGCCTGTGGCGGACAACCGCACCGAGGAGGGCCGGAGCCGGAACCGTCGGGTTGAAATTACGATATTGGAAAACTAGAACCGCCGGCGGCGGGCCGTCTCCGACGGTTTCATAAGCGTCCCGAATCGCGCCTGTAAGCGGTCTTCGCGTACTTACAGCCGCGCCGCCCTCCGGCGCCGCCGGTAAAACCGGTGTTTCGGGGTGTTTTAGGGGTGTTTCGGGAGGTAAAACCGTATTATTGGCGGGATAATCCGAATGAAAGGGGCGGCTGTTCCGGAGCGCCGGCGCCGTAAAAGGTATACCTTTTGTCGTAAAAGGTATACCGGATGCCCCAAAAGGTATACCGGATGCCCCAAAAGGACGTTCTTTAGATTCGGAAACATTGATGTTTCGGAGTAAAACATTGATGTTTAAAGACAAAACATTGATGTTTCGGAGTAAAACATTGATGTTCTGAGATAAAACATTGATGTTTCGGAGTAAAACATTGATGTTTCGGAGTAAAACATTGATGTTTAGAGGCAAAACATTGATGTTTCGGAGTAAAACATTGATGTTTCGGAGCAAAACATTGATGTTTCGGAGCAAAACATTGATGTTCTGAGACAAAACATTGATGTTCTGAGACAAAACATTGATGTTCTGAGACAAAACATTGATGTTCTGAGGCAAAACATTGATGTTTAGAGACAAAACATTGATGTTCTGAGATAAAACATTGATGTTTCGGAGTAAAACATTGATGTTCTGAGACAAAACATTAATGTTCTGAGGCAAAACATTAATAATCTAGAGTAAAACAGTAATGTTTTAAGCCGGTCCTGCGGGGGGTAGAACCGTCTCTCCCTTCTGATAAACCCCTTGTACTGTAATGAATTACAAGCGTCCTGATACGCGCTTGTAAGCAGTCGTTGTCCGCTTCGGAGCGCTTCGCAGGACGCTTATGGAACCGTCGGAGACGGTGAAACAGCCGCAGCCTCCGGCTGTTTTAAACGGCGTCATGCGAAGCGCCCCTAAGCAGACGGCGCCCGCTTACAGGCGCGATTCGGGACGCTTTTGTGCCGCCGCCGCCGGAGGCTGCGGTTATTGCGCTATCCGCATCTTTGTCTTGAGGTCCCGATACTGCCGGTCAACCTCTTCCTGCGCCCGTTTCTGGTCTTCCAGCCTTTCGACTTTGCAGGCACAGTATTTGTATTCCGGCGTGCTTGAAGAGGGGTCGAGACGCGAAATGGTAAGCTCGTTACACGCGCCTATCCACCACTGGTACGTCATATACACCGCGCCTT
>JAITHR010000100.1 GCA_031279895.1 Spirochaetaceae bacterium | reverse complement strand
TATCATGGAAGCGTTGAGTAAAGCCTACGGCATGGCCAGCCACGCGGACGGCATCATCTTTTCCCTGCCGGTTGACGGCGTTATGAGCCTCAACGTCGAGTAGCAGCCTCCGCAGCCTCCGGCTGTTTTAAACAGCTTCCCGCGCCGCGTCCCACAGCGGTCTTTGCCCGCTTAGAGCCGCCACGCAGGAAGCTTATAAAACCGCCGGAGGCGGGCTTATGAAACAGCCGGAGGCTGTTCTAACATGAGGGTTTTGGTGGGCTGGTCGCAGACTTCGGGCGGCCCGTAATACTGAATGGAGCCGGGGTAGAGGAAGTCGGTCTGCACGGCCCACCCGTCCCGCAACGCGGCAAAGGTCTTAAACGGCGCGCCGTTAAGGTCAACAAGCGCCTTGCGTATCACGGGCTTTTTGGAGCCGTGGCGCTGTTCCATGTTCATCATCATGGTAAAGGGAATGCCGCCGGCAATCCACGCGGACGCCGGCGCCGTCAGGTTCCGCACGCTCGAAAGGTAGCCGGTCTCACCGGAGGCGATAAGCACGAACGCGCTGAACCCCAGGGCGTACCCGTAATCGGAATCGAAATTGGACGGGAAGGCGCACCGGCCCTCGTACCCGAAAAAATGCCCCAGGGCGCTGAACTTTCCCTTGTAAATCCCCTGCTCCTTGAGGTCCGCAAGGCGCTTCCCTGCCATATCCATAAGAAGCTTCTCGGTCTCAATGAGAGAGACCTGCACGTTGCCGTGGGGGTCCCGATCCATAAGAAGCTCTTTGGCTATCCGCTGGGGAAGGCTCCGCAGGAGGCTGCCAGAGGCGCCGGAGAGTTTGGGCGCCGTGAAATCAAGCTGATCGGAGAAAGACTCAAGCGCGTCCAGATCTTTCTCGTGGGCCGCCAGAATATCGTTGAGTTCCGCGATGAGTTTTTTCATCTCCGGTATGAACTCCACCACCCCTTCGGGAATAAGCACCACCCCGAAGTTTTCCTTGTTGTCCGCCCGTTTGATAATCGACGCGCAGATAAGGTCAACCACCCGGGAGAGGGACCAGTGTTTCTCCGCCACTTCCTCTGAGATGAGGCAGACGTTGGGCTGGGTCTGGAGGGCGCACTCAAGGGCGATGTGGCTTGCGGCGCGTCCCATGAGTTTTATGAAATGCCAGTATTTCTTGGCGCTGTTCGCGTCCCGCTGGATGTTTCCGATAAGCTCGCTGTAGGTTTTCACCGCGGTATCAAAGCCGAAAGACGCTTCGATGTAGGTATTTTTGAGGTCCCCGTCAATGGTTTTGGGGGTGCCGATGACCTGTATGTCCGAGCCGCGCTCAAGAAAATACTCCGCAAGAAGCGCGGCGTTGGTGTTCGAGTCGTCCCCGCCTATGATGACCACCGCGTTAAGGCCGCGGCGTTTGGCGGTTTCAAAGGCCGCGGCAAACTGGTCCGGGGTTTCTATCTTGGTTCTGCCGGATCCGATAATGTCAAAGCCGCCGGTGTTCCGGTAAAGGTCGATAACCGATCCGGTCAGTTCCCGATACGAGTCTTCGATAAGCCCGCTGGGGCCGCCCCGAAACCCGTAGAGTTCCGAGCCGGCGTTGCCTTTTTTAAGCCCGTCGTACAAGCCGGCTATGACGTTGTGTCCCCCCGGCGCCTGTCCGCCTGAAAGAATGACCCCGACTTTAAGGGGGCGGTGTATCCGGTCGTTCGCCCCCTTTTCAAAGGTGATGACAGGCTTGCCGTAGGTGTGCCTGAAAATCTCCCTGAGTTCCTCTTGATCGGCCACCGCTTGGGTCGGGGCGCCGAAGGCAAGGGAGATGGCGGCCACATCCCGCGCAAGGCTTTGGGGGAGTTTCGGTATATAGTCATAACGCGCTTTTTGCAGGGCAGATATGTTCATAGGTTCTCCTAAAAATAAAAATGGTATATCCGCTAATAATAGTGAAAACCCTATACCTCTAGCAAGCCGCCGCCCAGCCTCCGGCTGTTCCATAAGCTTCCCGCGAAGCGGCTGTAAAGTACGCAAAGACCGCTTACAGGCGCGTATCAGGACGCTTTTGGAACCGCAGCAAGAGACGGTTTTTCCCCGCTTAATGCCAGCTTAAAAGGTATACCTTTTACGACAAAAGGTATACCTTTTACGGCATCCGGTATACCTTTTACGGCATCCGGTATACCTTTTACGACAAAAGGTATACCTTTTACGACAAAAGGTATACCTTTTACGGCATCCGGTATACCTTTTGCGACAAAAGGTATACCTTTTGCGACAAAAGGTATACCTTTTACGGCATCCGGTATACCTTTTACGACAAAAGGTATACCTTTTGCGACATCCGGCAGCCTCCGGCTGTTCCATAAGCTTCCTGCGAAGTGGCTGTAAAGTACGCGAAGACCGCTTACAAGCACGTATCAGGACGCTTTTGTGCCACCCGCCGCCGGCCCGCCTCCGGCGGTTTCATAAGCGTCATGCGAAGCGCGGCAAAGCGGACGTTGACCGCTTAGAGGCGCTGACCGTAAGCGGACGGAGACTGCTTAGGGGCGCTTCGCAGGAAGCTGTTTGAAACAGCCGGAGGCTGCGCGGCAAAGCGGACGGAGACAGCTTAGGGGCGCTCCGCAGGAAGCCGTTTGAAACAGCCGGAGGCTGCGCGGCAAAGCGGACGGAGACTGCTTAGAGGCGCTCCGCAGGAAGCCGTTTGAAACAGCCGGAGGCTGCGCGGCAAAGCGGACGGAGACAGCTTAGGGGCGGCAAAGCCGGAAGCCGTTTGAAACAGCCGGAGGCTGCGCGGCAAAGCGGACGGAGACTGCTTAGGGGCGCAAAGCCGGAAGCCGTTTAAAACAGCCGGAGGCTGCGGCGGTTCCATAAGCTTCCTGATACCGCGGCAAAGCGGACGGAGACTGCTTAGGGGCTGCGCACGGCGGGAAGCCGTTGTGCCACCCGCCGCTGGCGGGCGGAGGCTGCGCGGCAAAGCGGACGGAGACTGCTTAGGGGCGCAAAGCCGGAAGCCGTTGTGCCACCCGCCGCCGGCGGGCGGGTAAGGAGATAATTGTGCTTATGTTTAAGAAGTCGTTTGCCGCGTTGTTTACCGCGGTATGTTTGGCAATCATCGGGTTTATTACCCTCACCATTTCACTGGTCTTTTTTATCAGCCTTCATGCCATCACCTACCGGCAGACCGAAGGTATGACAAAAGAAACCATTGACCGCGTACAGAAGGAAGTGCTGGCGCGCTTTGATTCCTGGGCGCACTGCATCACATACGCGGCAATCGGGGTCGCGCCCATCATGGCGCGGGAACCGGTGGATACCGAGGCCCTTACGGAGATGTTCAAACAGGTTGTTGACGCCCAGTCCGACGTCTGGCTCCTCTACGGCAGCAACAATCAGGTATGGAACCAGCCGGGCGGGTACATGATCTACCACGACGGCACGGTGCCGCCGGATACGCTGGATAATACCCGCCGCTCGTGGTTCCAGAACGCCAAGCTACACCCCGGGGCCGTGGCCTATACGGACCCCTTCCGCTCCGCCAGCACGAGCCGGTTCACCATTTCAGTATCCACCAACGTCTATAACGGAGAGCGGCGGGACATAGGCGTCATTTCAGGCAACGTATCCATTGATTTCCTTGAGACCCTCCTCGCGTCCGGCGCGTCCGTCCGGTCCCAGAAGCTCTATCTTATAAACAAGCAGGGGCTTTTCATTACCCACCACGACCCCGAGGCGATTATGGCGCGGAATTTCTTTGAAGAGACCGGCCTTGGGCGGTATGAAAAGAGCGTGGTAGGAACTCCGGTGTTTTCCCATATCGACAAAGAGGTGTTTATCTATTCTTCCGCCATCCCGAACACCGATTGGGTGCTGGTTTCCACGATTCCGGTGAAGACCGTGTTCGCCGAAGTGAACCGTATACTCATGCGCCTTATCGCAATCGGCGTGGCGCTCCTGCTTGCCACCGCGGCCCTGTCAACGCTCTTTACCCGCGCCATGCTGACCATACCGCTTCGGGAAATCGAGCGGGTGGCCCAGTCAATAGCCGCGATGGATTTCACGGTTGACATTAAGAAGTTCCGGCACGACGAAATCGGCAACATCCAGCGGGCTCTCATGCAGATACGGGACAGCCTGCGGAGCGCCATTGACGACATAAGCGGCAACCTCCACAAGATGACCGACACGGGGAAGCGCCTTAACACGGTTATCGCGGAAACCTTCGAGGCCCTGGGCGTGATAACCGGCAGTCTGGACGCCATGCAGCACGAGACCGCCGCGCAGTTTGAATCCGCTGCGCGGACTTCAGGCGCGGTTGCCGAGATTACCGAGTCCATCGACTCCCTTCACGGCGCGGTATATACCCAGTCCGCGCAGATTACCGAGTCCTCGGCGGGCATCGAACAAATGGTGGCCAACATCGCGTCCATAAGGAACACGGTGGAAACCGTGAGCCGTACCACTGAAAAGCTTGCGGCCTCTTCCGCCAAAGGGCATACCCTGCTCCTCAACCTGGCCGAGGAGGTGGCCCTTATGCGGGAAAAATCCGCGGCCCTGCAAAACGCCAACAAGACCGTTTCGGACATCGCGGGGCAGACCAACATCCTGGCCATGAACGCGGCCATCGAAGCGGCGCACGCCGGCGAGTCGGGACGGGGGTTCGCGGTGGTGGCCGCGGAGATACGGAAGCTCGCCGAGCTGTCCGGTAAGGAGTCCGAGGGGATTTCCGCGGAGATAAAGAAACTGGAGCTGGCCATTGAGCGGATAGGCGGGGCTTCCCGTGAGACCGTCGCGGCAATGGATACCATATTCACCGAGATAAAGGCGCTTGACGGGTCCTTCGCGGCGGTCAACAGCGCGGTGGACGAGCAGGCCGCAGGCGGCGGAGAGATACTCTCCGCGCTTAAGACCATCCAGGAGATGACCGGCACGGTGCAGGAGGGCGCGGGCATGATACACAGGCAGAGCAGCGCCATTCACGAGGAAATGACCAAGCTAAGGCAGACTTCGGAAGAGGTAACGAAACGCGCCCATGAAGTAAAGACCGCAGGCCGAAGCATCGCCTCATTCCTCGAACAAGCCGCCGGCGGCGGAGGCCCGCCGGCGGCGGGTGGCACATAAGCTTCCTGATACCGCGGCAAAGCCGTCTCCGACGGTTCCATAAGCTTCCTGCGGAGCGCGGCAAAGCGGACGTCGACTGCTTAGAGGCGCACCCGCCGGCGGCGGGTGGCACATAAGCTTCCTGCGGAGCGCGGCAAAGCGGACGTCGACTGCTTACAGGCGCGCACGCCGGCGGCGGGTGGCACATAAGCTTCCTGATACCGCGGCAAAGCGGACGTCGACTGCTTAGAGGCGCGCCCGCCGGCGGCGGGTGGCACATAAGCTTCCTGCGGAGCGCGGCAAAGCTATCGTCGACAGCTTAGAGGCGCGCACGCCGGCGGCGGGTGGCACATAAGCTTCCTGCGGAGCGCGGCAAAGCGGACGTCGACTGCTTACAGGCGCGGCGCTTAGGAAATGTCAGCAGTCGTTGACAGCTTAGAGGCGCGTATCAAGACGCTTATGAAGCCGTCGGAGACGGCGGAGGCTGCGGCGCGGGGCTTGGGGAAATGTCAGCAGTCGTCGACTGCTTAGAGGCGCGTATCAAGACGTTTATGAAGCCGCCGGAGGCGGTTTGAAGCCGTCGGAGACGGCGGAGGCTGTGGAGGCTGATTTTGCACGTATTTAAGGAAATGACCATCGGGAAGAAACTCATCCTGCTGGTTTCGCTCTTTGTTATCGGCTACACCGGATTCGCGGTGTTTTCTTTCCGTACCCTCCAGACCTTGCGTATCGAGGGCAGGCTGTACAACCGCATTATTATGAACAAGGACCTTATCGCCGACGTGCTGCCGCCGCCGGAATATATTATCGAGTCGTACCTCAAGGTGCTGCAAATAGCGGAAGAGAAGGACCCGAACCAGGTGCTCGTGTTCATAAGCGACCTGAACCGCCTTAAACAGGACTACGACGCGAGGCACCAGTTCTGGATTGACGAGCCGCTCCTCAGCCCCGGACCCATGCGGACCGCCATGCTGGAGGGCGCCTATGAACCGGCGGTACGGTTTTACCGCATTGTCTTTAACGATTTTATCCCCGCGATGCGACGGGGGGTACGGGAAGACGAGAAGGCCCTGATACTGGGGGCCCTCAAAACCCAGTACAACGAACACCGCCTCTCGGTGGATACGGTCGTTGAGAACGCGACCCGCCAGTACGAGGAAACCGAGGCTCTGGCGCGGCGCACGGTCTTCAAAGGGACTCTGGTGCTCATTATTATCGCGGTGGCGGTCATCGCGGTTTCGGTTATCGTCAGTATTTCGGTGTATATTTCCATAACGAACCCCATCAACACCACCATACTCATGCTCAAAGACATCGGCGAGGGGGACCTGACGAAGAGACTGGGGTTCACGGGCAGAAACGAGCTGGGGAACATGGCCCGCTACTTTAACGCCACGCTCGAAAAGATACAGACCCTGGTCGAAACGATTAAGGGCGAGTCCCTGCGCCTCTCCCGTATCGGCGGGGACCTTACGGCCAACATGGACCGGACCGGATCGGAGATACGGGAAATCACGCGCCACCTCCAAGGCATGAAAAAGCGGGTCATGGACCAGTCCGCAAGCGTAACCCGTGCGAACGCGATTATGGCGCGGATGACCGGGAATATCGCGACCCTCAACCAGGGGGTGGAACAGCAGACCCGCGGCGTCGAGCGCTCCTCAGCCGCTATCGAGGAGATGTTCGCCAGCATCCATTCGGTAACCAACACGCTCGTCCAGAACACGAACAACGTCAAAAACCTTATGGAAGCGTCCGACCTGGGGCGCGCCGGCCTGCGGGAGGTGGCCGCCGAGATACAGGAGATCGCGAAGGACTCCGAGGGGCTGCTTGAGATTAACCAGGTTATGGAGAATATCTCCTCCCAGACGAACCTCCTCTCGATGAACGCCGCAATCGAGGCGGCGCACGCGGGCGAGGCGGGCAAGGGTTTCGCGGTGGTGGCCGACGAAATCCGAAAACTGGCGGAGAGCGCGGGCGAGCAGTCCCGCACCATAGCCGAGGTGCTTAAAAAGATACACGGTTCCATCAGTCGGATCTCCCTTTCCACCGACGACGTCCTTGCGCGCTTCGAGGCCATCGATTCCGGCGTCCGAACCGTCTCGGAGCAGGAGGAACACATCCGTGCCGCCATGGAAGAGCAGGGGGACGGCAGCCAGCAGATACTTGAGACCATCGAGGAGCTTAACAAGGTTTCCCAGGAGGTAAAGCGCGGGGCCGACGAGATGCTCAAAGGCAGCCGTGCGGTCATACAGCAGGGCAACGACCTCGAAAGCGCCACCAAAGAGATTACCGAAGGCATGAACGAAATCGCCTGGAGCGCGGAACACATAAACGGCGCGGTCGAGGAAGTGCAGGGCATAACGGCGCGTAACGGCGAAAGCGCC
>JAITHR010000059.1 GCA_031279895.1 Spirochaetaceae bacterium | reverse complement strand
CCCTAAGCGGCACACCGCCAGACGGTCCGCGGACTGTCTTCCGTCGTGTGCTCTTCCGGTAGGCCAGTGGCGGGTACGCTCACCCGCAGCCTCCGGCTGTTCCAAACATGGCCGCCTGTTGTTTCCGAATGGTGCGACACCGTGTCCATTTAGGGGGCTTGATACTAGCCAGGCGCGGCTACGCTCTCGCGCAGCCTCCGGCTGTTCCAAACATGGCCGCCTGTTGTTTCCAAGTGGTGCAACACCGTGTCCAGTGAGCGGGCTTGCACAGCCCAGGCGCGGCTACGCTCTCGCGCAACGGCGGGCGGTTTGGGAGCCGTGCGTTGTTATGCGCCCCAGTCTCCGCCCGCCGGCGGCGGGTGGCACAAACGGCTTCCCGCTAAGAGCCTCAAAGCCAGACGGTCAGCTGACAGTCGTTGTTCGGGCGCGTGTCAGGAAGTTTATAGAACCGTCGCCGCCTCCGCAGCCTCCGGCTGTTCCAAACATGGCCGCCTGTTGTTTCCGAATGGTGCGACACCGTGTCCATTTAGGGGGCTTGATACTAGCCAGGCGCGGCTACGCTTCGCGCAACGGCGGGCGGTTTGGGAGCCGTGTGTTGTTATGCGTCCCGGTCTCCGCCCGCCGGCGGCGGGTGGCACAAACGGCTTCCCGCTAAGAGCCTCAAAGCCAGACGGTCAGCTGACAGTCGTTGTTCGGGCGCGGGGCATGACACGTATGAAACCGTCGGAGACGGCGACGGCGGGTAGGGTTCAAACGCCGGCGGGTAGGAGCCAAACGCCAGCGTTTAGGAGCCAAACGGCGTCGACATCCGGTATACCTTTTGCGGCATCCGGTATACCTTTTGCGGCATCCGGTATACCTTTTGCGGCATCCGGTATACCTTTTGCGGCATCCGGTATACCTTTCAGGACAAAAGGTATACCTTTTACGACAAAAGGTATACCTTTCAGGACAAAAGGTATACCTTTTACGACAAAAGGTATACCTTTCAGGACAAAAGGTATACCTTTCAGGACAAAAGGTATACCTTTTACGACAAAAGGTATACCTTTTATGACGGTGTAAAAACCGAAACAGATAGAAATGAGTAATGTATTTCCTTATAGTATCATGCCTTATGTACGTTGGTCTTATTGTACAACAGCCTCCGGCCCGCCGGCGGCGGAGGCACATAAGCGTCATGCCACGCGCCCCAAACAGCGACTGTCAGCTGACCGTCTGAGTGTAGGGCGCGATTCGGGAAGCTTATGAAGCCGTCGGAGACGGGCCGCCGGCTGTTCCATAAGCGTCATGCCACGCGCCCCGAACAGCGACTGTCAGCTGACTGTCTGAGTGTAGGGCGCGATTCGGGAAGCTTATGAAGCCGTCGGAGACGGGCCGGAGGCTGCGGAGGCTAAAGTGAAAAAAAATACCCGGCGTCTCTGCGCGCTTTTTCTGTACGTCCTCCCGCTCGGGGCGCTCTCCCCCCAGACCGCCGGCAAAGCGCTCTGGAAACAGCCTCTGGACGGACAGGTCATCGGCCTCCCGTCAGTGCAGGCCGGATCCGTGGTGGTGGTGTGCGAAGGGGGCGCCCTCAAAGCCTTTTCCCGTCAGGGCAATTTCCTCTGGAACTATAACGCCGGCGGAAAACTCAGCCCTTTTGTTACCCGTTCGCCAGAGGGAACCAGCTATATATGCAGAACCGGCGGACATCTTATCGCGGTGAACCGCATAGGGCGGGAGTTGTGGCGCCGCGAACTCTCCGGCCCTCTCTCAGGCCCCGTACTTGTCGGGTGGGACGGCAGGCTCTTCGTGCCTACGCGGAGCGCCCTCTCCTGCTATACCATAGGGGGCGGGCTTTTGTGGCACAGGGAGCTGGAAAGCCCTATTGCGGTAAGCCCGCGGGAGGACAAGCGCGGCGGGTTCATTGCGGCGCTCGAAAACGGGGAGCTTCTGCGCGTCGACCCCTTTGGCCGTATCGCCGTAACCCCCCTTGCCGAGGCGCCGCTTCTCCTCCTCAGTATGGCCCGGGCCGAGGATCCGGCGCGGGGCGCGGAGATTCCCGTTCTCGCGCTGTATAAAAACGGCGACGCGGAAATCATCGGCGCCGGCGCCGCGTGGCCGCCCCTTCCCGCGCTCCCCTCGTATCCGATAGGCGCCGCAAGCCGGAACGGGAACGCCGCCATAACCTTGGGGGACGGGCGGGTGCTGCTCCTCCGGCCTGAAAAATCCGAAGTGCTGTGGTCAGAACAAAGCGCCCTTACGCCGGTTGAGACCGGGGAGCGGGGAAAAGAGGCGGCCATGCTCTATGACGAGCGGGGGATCTATATGCTTTCCAAATCAGGCGCCGCCGGATTTAGCGAAGAAGGGGAGCGGCTCTGGTATATTCAGGTGGTAGGCGCCGCGTCCCTGCCGGTTTTGAGCGACGAGGGGATGCTCTATTCCGGCGGAAGCGACTGGAATCTCTACGCCTACCGCCTTGAAGACCGGATCCGGCTGTCCCGTCAGACGCTCTACGGCCCCCTTCCAGAGGGTTCCTACGGTTTGGGGTTCCCGTTTCCCCCGCGGCGGGATTACGCCAACCGCTTTAGCGGCGCGGAACTGCGGAACCGCTTCAGCCGTATTGCCGAAGCGCTGCGGGACGGGGAGGTCGGGGAGCGTGAAAAGGAGTTCACGCGGTATCTTATGGAAGTATCTTCGAGCGTGCGGAACAACACGCGGTTTTCTCCGGCCAGGCCGCCGGTACAGGTGAGGGAGCGGATAGAGGCCGTGGCGCTCTTATCGCGCCTCGGATCAAAGGAGCTTGTTCCGTTTTTGGCGGACCTTTTCTCCCACGACCCGGACCCGCTGGTGAAAGCCGCGGCTGCCGCGGCCATAGGCCGTATCGGTGTTGACCCGGAGGGCGCGGCGCTTGCGGCGTTTTCCCGCGCCGTGATACCGTCAAGCCAGCGGAACGAGCAGCTTTTACTGGCCGTTGCCCGTGCGGTCGGATCGCTCTGTAGGTTTTCAGGCCCCCCTGTAAGCGGCGCCGGCGCCGCGGTGCTTATTGCCCTGGCAAGTCCCGACAAGCCGGTTACGGTACGCAATCAGGCGCTCCAAGAGATTGCCTCCCTCTCCCGCCCTCCGCCGCCGCCTCCGGCGGTTCCATAAGCGTCATGCCACGCGCCTGTAAGCAGTCAGCGTCCGCTTTGAGGCGCCCCGAACAACGACTGTCCGAGTACCACGCGCCGCCCCTAAGCAGCCTCCGGCTGTTCCATAAGCGTCGTGCGAAGCGCTCCGAACAACGACTGTCCGAGTACCACGCCCCGACCCTAAGCAGTCTCCGGCTGTTCCATAAGCGTCGTGCCACGCGCCTGTAAGCAGTCAACGTCCGCATACTACGCGCCCCGCCCCTAAGCAGCCTCCGGCGGTTTCATAAGCGTCGTGCGAAGCGCTCCGAACAACGACTGTCCGGG
>JAITHR010000030.1 GCA_031279895.1 Spirochaetaceae bacterium | reverse complement strand
GGTGGGGTTCAATGAGAGGTATGACTGCTGAACAAAAAGAGCGCGTGGCCGTGTTTCTTGACAGAGCCGCCGACTTCCTGCGGCACGGGTACAAAACCCCCCGCGGGCAGTATGATTTTAAGGACCGCGAGGATGTTTCCGCACCGGGCGCGGAGGCCGGCGACTGTCTTGAAAAAGTAGCCGAAGCCATTGCCGCGTGCGCCGGCTGCGGCCTTGCCGGAACGAGAACGAAAACCGTGCCGGGCGAAGGGGTACGCCGTCCGCTCGTGGTGGTGGTCGGCGAGGGTCCGGGCGCCGAAGAGGATGCCTGGGGGAAACCCTTTGTGGGAAACGCGGGGCAGCTTCTTACGAAGATGCTTGGGGCTATCCGCCTTTCGCGGGAGCGCAACTGCTTTATCCTTAACGTGGTGAAATGCCGCCCCCCGCGCAACCGGGAACCGGCGCCGGAAGAAATCGCGGCCTGCGGCCCGTTTCTCTCCCGCCAGATAGCCCTGCTTGAGCCGCGGGCGATACTCTGTGTCGGACGGACGCCTGCCCGGACGCTTCTTAAAAGCGCGGAACCTATCGGGAGCCTGCGGGGACGCTTTTTCGAGTACGCCGGCATCCCCCTTATCGCCACCTACCACCCCAGCGCCCTCCTTCGGGATCAGAGCCTTAAGCGTCCGACCTGGGAAGACCTTAAAAAACTGCGTGACCGGCTCGCGGCGCTCGACGAGGGGTATGCGCGGGAGGCGCGGGAGTCTGATGCGCCCTAACCCCGCGCCGTACCTTGAGGTTGTGTTTGATATTCCCCTTAACCGCGTGTATACCTACGCCATGGACAGTAACGGCGCGGGGCGTCTGGGGAAGCGGGCGCGGGTGTCCTTCGGGAGGCGGGGGGATATGCTGGGGTATATCATCGGAGAGACCGCGCACGCGCCGCCAGCGGGGGTCGCGGTGAAGCCGGTCCGCAGGATCGTTGACGAGGAGCCGGTTTTCGGGGAGCGGGAACTGGACCTTGCCCGCTGGGTCGCGGGCTACTACCTCTGCGCCCTGGGGCAGGCGTTGGCCGCCATGATACCCTCAGGCAAAAGGCCGGGCGCGTCGTCGTTTCCCGTTGAAATCGACGGGGAGATTGCCGGAGGAACGCCGGAGCTTTCCGCGGAACAGGAGGCGGCGCTGGAAGCCGTTACCGCGCCGCAGGCCGGATCCCGCCTCTTTTACCTCTACGGCATTACCGGTTCCGGCAAGACCGAGGTCTTTCTGCGGGCAGCAGACCGTATACTGCACGAAGGGAAGTCGGTGCTGTACCTGGTGCCGGAAATCGCCCTCACCCGCCAGACCGCCGAGGCGGTAAAGGAGCGGTTCGGCCCCACGGCCTCGGTGATACACTCCGCCCTGTCTCCGAACGCCCGTCTTACCGAGTGGGCTCGGATACAGCGGGGGGAGGCGCGTGTGGTGGTGGGCCCCCGGAGCGCGGTGTTCGCGCCGGCGCGGGACCTGGGGCTTGTTATCATTGACGAGGAGCATGACGGCTCGTACAAATCCGGCAGCACCCCGCGCTATCACGCCCGTCAGGTCGCCATGCGGCGGTGCGCCCGTGAAGGGGCGCGTCTTGTCATGGGATCCGCCACCCCGTCGGCGGAGGCGTGGAAACTCATGGGAGAGGGGGCCATCACGCGCCTTACCCTTACCCGCCGGCTTTCCGGCGGGAGCGTGCCGGAGGTGCGTCTTGTGAAACTGCACGGCGCGGACAGCTGTTTTACCAAAGAACTGCGGGAGGAGATACGCAAAACCGCGCTCATGGGAAAACAGACGATACTCTTTCTCAACCGCCGGGGGTTCGGCAGTTTTTTTTACTGCGAGAAATGCGACTGCACCCTCACCTGCCGGCGCTGTTCCGTGTCCCTGACGTACCACAAGAACAGGGAGCGCGCGGTCTGCCATTACTGCGGCTATCAGATTAAAGCGCCGAAGGTCTGTCCCAAGTGCGGTTCCGTCGCGGTGGGCTACGCGAACTTCGGCACCGAGCTTATCGAAGAGGAGGCGCGGGAAACGTTCCCGGACCTGCGTATATGCCGGGCGGACACGGACTCGGTTGCCGGCAAGGGGAGTCTTGAGCGCACTATGGATTCCTTCCGCGCCGGCGGTTTCGACATACTGCTGGGAACCCAAATGGTGGCGAAGGGGCTTAATTTCCCCGGAGTGCGCCTTGTGGGGGTGGTTCTGGCAGACACGGGCCTGTGTATGCCGGATTTTCGCGCGGCAGAGCGGGTGTTTTCCCTTATCGTGCAGGTGGCGGGCAGGTCAGGGCGCTATTTTCCCGACGGCAAGGTGGTCGTGCAGACCTTGCGTCCCAAAGATCCGGTTATTATCAGCGCCTGCAACCTGGACGTGGCGGGCTTCTTCGACGCGGAACTGAAAGCGCGGAAGGCCCTCTCCTTCCCGCCCTACACGCGCCTTATTAAGTTCACGGTACGCTCGAAATCAGCGGAACAGGCGGAGGCCGCCGCCGACGCCCTCGCGGACAGAGCCGGCGCGCTGCTGCCCGCAGGCGCGGATATGCTCGGTCCCTCGGAGTGTCCTATCGGCGTTATCGCGGGAAACCACCGCCGCCAGATCCTGCTGCGGGGGCCGGAGATGGGCGCGCTCCACCGGGCGGCAACGGAACTGGCGCGGGATCACGAAAGCCGCAAGGAAAACGGCGTCTACCTTGAAGTGGATGTGGATCCGGTCTCCCTTCTCTAGGCGCTGCCCCGTGCGGCCCCGCCTCCGGGCGCGGATAGTGGCCGCGCCGGGCGGTATGTGAGTAATATTGTATATATGGCTTATAAACGTTTCGGCCCCGTGTGTTTTTACCGCGAAGCTCTGAATATCGCGCTCCCCGTGATGCTCCAGCAGCTCATTATGAGTATGGTTTCCCTTATTGACAACTTCATGGTCGCCGGACTGGGAGACCTCAAAATGGCGTCGGTAAACGTGGCGAACCAGATAAATTTCATCCATGTAGTAGCGATAAATACGGTTTGCAGCGCCGGCGGCATCTACCTCGCCCAGTTTAAGGGCGCCGGCGACGCCGAAGGGATGCGGCACGCCTACCGCTTCAAGGTTATCTTCTCCTCCCTCGCGGCTCTCGTCTACGGCGCCCTCTGTTGGACTATTCCGGAAAAGATGCTGGGCCTTATGACCATGGGGAACGACGTCCGGTCCGAAATCATCGCCGAAGGCGCCCGGTATCTCAGGCTTACCGCCTTTACCCTCCTCCCGACGGCGCTCTCCACCGCTATCGGCACCGCGTTTCGGGAGATCGGGCTTCCGAAAGTGCCGCTTATGATCTCCGCAGCGGCCACGCTCGTAAACACCGGCGGCAACTGGGCGCTCATCTACGGCAACATGGGATCCCCCCGCCTCGAAGTCTCCGGCGCCGCGATAGCCACGATTATCGCACGGGTGTTCGAGCTTGGGTTGTTCCTGTGCTATGCGTATAAAAACAAAACCCCCTTCTTCGTGGGGTTCCGCAGGATAGCGCAGGTAGACAGGCGGCTCATTAAAGAGATTTTCGGCAAATCGATTATGATTTTCGTGTCCGAAGCGTCGTGGATAAGCTCGGAGACTATTCTGGTGGCGCTGTATAACGGCAGGGGCGGCGCCGAAGTGGTGGCGGGCATGGCCGCGGGCCTGACGGTGGCCAATATATTCTTTCTGCTCTTCGGGGGGATCTGGACCGCGGTGGCGGTTATCGTGGGCGGAAACCTGGGGGCCGGAAAATTGGAGGAAGCCAAAACCAAAGCCCGCTGGATACAGTCCGGCTCCGTAGCCGCGGGATGCGCGGTGGCGGTCCTGGGCGCGGCCCTCGCCACCGCGCTCGTGCCGCTCGTGTTCAGTAACCTCTCCGAAACGGCGCGGGGGATAAGTCTGGGGCTGGTGTATGTTATTACCCTCTACCTTCCGGTCTGGTGCCTGCTTAACGCGATGTTCGCCATCTCCCGCGCCGGCGGGGACGCCGCGATGGGTATGTATACGGACCTTTCGGTGAACACCCTCCTCTTCGTGCCGGGTTGTTTTATCCTCGCCCTCTGCACGGACCTTAATCCGGTAACAATGTTCGCCGCGCTCAAGGTTACGGATTTTTTCAAGCTTATGGTTGCCCGTCATTTTCTCAACAAAGAGCGGTGGGTCCGCAATCTCACCGTGCGGGCCGGTGCGCGGGGTGCCGGGTGATTTTCTTTTTCTTTGCTGTTTTCTCTGAGGTATAGTATACTCATACCAAGACGCTTACTGCGGGCCGGTCCCGCAAACGCGCATTGCTTGAGAGGCGGTTCCTACGTTATACTGGAAACAGAGAAAGAACCGTGAGATAACCGCGGCGTATGCTGTTGGTATATATTTTGTTTTGTACGGAGAGTATTTTATGAAGAAATGGGTTTGTTCTGTGTGCGGGTATGTTCATGAAGGCGACAAGGCGCCTGAGATCTGTCCCACCTGTAAGGCTCCGGCGTCGAAGTTCAAAGAACAGGCGCAGGGCGCCGCGTTTGCCGCGGAGCACGTGGTAGGGGTCGCGAAGGGCGTTGAGGATGATATTCTTACGGACCTGCGGGCGAATTTCACCGGAGAGTGTTCCGAGGTGGGGATGTACCTTGCGATGAGCCGCGTTGCGGATCGCGAGGGGTATCCTGAGATCGCCGAAGCCTACAAGCGCATTGCCTTTGAGGAAGCGGAGCACGCGGCAAAGTTCGCCGAACTGCTCGGCGAGGTTATCAACACCAGCACCAAGCGCAACCTTGAGGTTCGGGTAGACGCGGAACACGGCGCCTGCGGGGGCAAGACCGACCTTGCGAAGCGGGCGAAGGAGCGCGGCTACGACGCGGTCCATGACACGGTGCATGAAATGGCCCGGGACGAAGCCCGCCACGGTTCGGCCTTCAAGGGGCTGCTTAAGCGGTATTTCGGCTAAACGACGGACAGTGAGGCCGCGGCACGGGTAGCTCTGGCGCCGGCGGGCTTTATGGAACAGCCGGAGGCTGCTCTGGCGCTGCCGGCATGGGCGTCCGGGGGTTATTCTCCGGGCGCCTTTTCTTTTTTCTTTTTCTTTTTCCTTTTCCCTATCCAGAAAATTCCTTTCCAGAAACCATTATCTTATCCTTCCAGAAAAGACCGCCGAGGCGTTTGAGCTCTCCGGTTTCGAGAAGACCCAGTACGGCTTCGAACGCCTCGTTTCTCGAAAACAGCGGAGCCGCGCCGCCGGACGACAGTACGCGGCTCGCTTCGGCTATGGTATAGCGCCGCCGGTTCCGGCGGAAAAACGGGATAAGCGCCGCGGCCTCGCGGTGGCCGGCCCGTGCGGTGCCGGCGCACACGTCGCAGCACGCATAATGCGGGGCGCCATGCCCTCCCCGGTAATCCAAAAGCCGGAGAAGCGCGTCGCGCCGGCATTCTCCGGTGTTTCGGGCGTATTCCATGAGTTTGAGCCTGCGCTCCCGCGCATCTCCGGCGCCGTCGCGCCCGAGCCGGCGCCGGTCGTCGGGCCCGAAGAGCAGCACGGCCCGCGCCGCGTTCCCGTCCCGTCCGGCGCGTCCCGATTCCTGAAGGTAGGCCTCCACCGAAGGCGGGCAGTCCCGATGGATAACCGTGCGGATGTCCGGCTTGTCCATGCCCATACCGTAGGCGCAGGTAGCGGTTAGTACCCCGCGCCGGCTTTGAAAAAACCAGTCTTCAAGGGCGGTCTTCTCCCGCTTCTCCAATCCCGCGTGATAAAACCGGATTTCCCTGTCCCCGGTCCCGCTTCGAAGATAGCGGGCAAGGGTTTCGGTCCCGGTTCGGGAAGCGCAGAACACGAGCGCCGGACGCCCGCTTCCGGCCAGCACCTCCCGCACCGCCCGATCCGGAAGGACGCATCCCAGCGCCGCGTAGGCGATAGACGGGCGGTCGGGGTTGGCGATAACGGTCCGGGCGCCTTCTTCGCCGAAGATGCGGGCGCGTATCTTCTCCAGCACGGCCTCCGACGCGGTGGCGGTAAAGGCGCTTACCTGCGCGGTGCCGGCAGCCTCGATTATCTCTCTGACCGCGAGGTAGCTTGGGCGGAAGGTCTCCCCCCATTCGCTTACGCAGTGCGCCTCGTCAAAGACAAGGTGCGCCACTCTGAGGGTCGCAAGCTGTTTCCGCGCCGCCTGAGTCAGAAGGATTTCCGGGTTGGCAATGAGGATGCGCACGCCGCCTGCGCGCAGTTTCTCCCATTGCGCCTGCCGCTCCTCCGCGCTTTGGCCGCCCCGCAGGAGGGCGCACGGAATCCCCTGTTCCGAAAGCCGCCGCGCCTGATCGGCCATGAGTGCCAGAAGGGGATAGATAACCAGCGTAATCCCGTCAAGAAACAGCGCCGGAATCTGGAAACAGAGGGATTTGCCCGCGCCTGTGGGGAAAATCACGACGCGCCTCCCCAACCCCTCCCGATCCTCCCGAAGCGCTTCCGCGCCGCCCCCGGTCGCCGCCGCGTTCAGCTCTTCGGCGGCCTCAAGGATACCGGCGATAACGAGCTTCTGATACGGGAGGAGGTACGGTATGCCAAACCGTGAAAGCGCCGCACGGTCAAGCGGGTCCGCGCCCTCCGGTGCCGCGTCCTTATGTCCGTCGTTCTCCATAATGCCTCCGCGAGGCGGTACCATAAAAAAGCCGTACACCCGCCCCTCCCCTGTTACGGCGCGACGCGCACATTCCGATTCGTTCTTTTCCATACGGCAGCCTCCGGCTGTTCCATAAGCTTCCCGATACCGCGGCAAAGCGGGCAAAGACCGCTTACAGGCGCTCCGCAGGACGCTTATAAAACCGCCGGCAGCGCCGGAGGCAGCCTCCGGCTGTTCTATAAGCGCCCCGATACCGCGACACAGCGGACGCTGACTGCTTAGAGGCGCTCCGCAGGAAGCTGTTTGAAACCGTCGGAGACGGCGGAGACGGCGGAGGCGGCGGAGGCGGTAAGTCGTTACAAATTAACAGATTGTTGAGAGTGAGGGGCAGTTTTACCCCCCGCGGGGCGGGCTTAAAAGGTATACCTTTTACGACAAAAGGTATACCTTTTGAGACATCCGGTATACCTTTTACGGCATCCGGTATACCTTTTACGACAAAAGGTATACCTTTTACGGCATCCGGTATACCTTTTACGACAAAAGGTATACCTTTTACGGCAAAAGGTATACCTTTTATGACAAAAGGTATACCTTTCAGCCGCCCCTTTCATCCCGATTACCCCGCCGAAAACACGGTTTTATATACCAAAACACCCCCAAAACACCCCAAAACACCGGATTTACCGGTAAAAAGGAGGCCCTTCATGGGTAACAAATACTGGCTTGGAGACACCAGGGAGGCCGTACTTGCCCTTGCGTGGACGTGGAACGCCAAACTTCCGCTTCTCGCGGCGAAGACCGGCATGGACACCGCGTATCTCCAGAAGCTCACCGACGATCTCATGGAAGCCGAAGCGTCTTTCAGGCAGGCCACGCCCGAAAACCGCAGCAAGGTCGTCACCGCGAGGATGAACGAGACCTTCGGCAAACTCGAAAACACCATGACGTACATCAAGGATCACTGGCTCAATATGCCGCCCCTCACCAAGACCGAGTGGACGGAAATCGGGCTCGATCCGCCGGACGA
>JAITHR010000015.1 GCA_031279895.1 Spirochaetaceae bacterium | reverse complement strand
TTGGTGAGGCGGCGGAGTGTACGGGATGCCCAGTGAACGATAAGGAGGCGGAGGCGGTGGTACACAAGGAGTTCCTCCTCCAGCGCGGCTTCGGCCATAACCGTCTGAATGACCGGATCGGTTACGGATTCCGGGAGGCGCCAGATCCAGCGGGAAAGATCCCCGCCGTCGGAGTCCCGCGCAAACGCCGCTACCGCCGGGGGCAGGGAGCGGGCCAGTTCGTCGAGCGCCGCGAAGCCGCGCTTCTTCCGGTAAAACAAGCCGGTGCTGACACTCCGGTAATACTCGAACGCGGCCTCCGCCTCGTCCGCGGCCAGCGTGGGCGCGAGGCTCTCGTCCTCCAGAAACCGCGTGAGGAGCGGGTAGAAACTCGTCTGGACCGTGAGGATGTCCGCCATGGCAAGCACCACTTCGTCCCGAAGGTAGGGCGGCGGATCGGGAACCCGCAGCGTGTCAAGGAGCACCGGGAGGGAATGGGGGGATTTATATATCCCAAGGGCCTCGACCCCCATGATTTTAAGGCGCGGGTTTTCGGTTCCGCTGATAATCCCCTCGATTTCCGGTCGGGAATCCCCGTCCCCCAGTTTCGCGAGCGCGATGACCGCTTCTCCGGCAAGCATATAGTCCTCGGACCGCGCCGCGTCCCGCAGAATCGGTACCGCCGAGAATACCTTGTGGTTCCCCAGAATACGTGCCGCGATATACGCGGTGGTAAAGGGGTTGCGCACCGCGTCCCCAAGGAGCGCCTGTTCCGCGTCCCGGTCCAGAGCGGCCAGAGCTTCCATGGCCCGCAGGGACTCAAGGCGCACCGCGAGGCGCGGGGAGCGCGCCCGGGCCAGAAGCCCTTTCAGCGCCAGATTGGACGGGGAGCCGTGGAGCGCGTTAAGGAGCGCCTCCTCCTCGATCGAGTCTTTGGTCTTGTCGAGCTTTTCAAGCAGGGTTATGGCCCGCAGGTCCCGCGGTGAAAACAGCACCCCAAGGGCGCCGCGAAACGGCAGGGCGCCCAGGGGTACGAGGTTCCGCTGGAGCGCCAGGGTCAGGGCCGTAAGGCCGCTCAGGATGCCGAAGAGGATCTTAAACGCGAGAAAGACCGACGCGCCGCTCCCGCTTAGGGCGTCGAGAAACAGGCCCGCGAGAAAGGAGCCGCCGGCGCCGGCCACGCCGAACACGAAGAAATAGAGGATTCCCATGTCAAGCATGAGTTCCATAGGCACGAGCGCGAGGAAGTAGGTTTGGGCGATACCCTCGGCGCCTAAGAAGCCGAAGTTGATAATGAAAAAGAGGAAGCTTAGGAAAAGCACGGCGGAAGAGAGGTTTTCCGCCAGCCCTTCGGGGATGAGGATGACCGGCGCCATTCCCGCGAAGCCCGTTATGACGCACACGATAAAGATGGGTTTCGCGCCGATACGGTCAACGAAAAACCGGCTCAGAAGCCCGATGATAAGGACCCCCAGGCCGCCGAAGACCGAGTAGAGGGACACCATGCCGTCGCTCTGGGCAAAGACCTCCCGGCTGTACACGATGATAAACGAGCGGGCCACCGCGGACACGAGGGCAGTGAGAAAAAAGATGACGATGAACCGTCTGAGGGGCCGGTTCGCGAAGGTTTCTTTGACCGCCGTGAGGAACCCGGCCTTTTTTCCCGCGTCTTCCGCCGGCGGCTCCGGTATTTTCCGCATGAGGAAGCCGCTCAGGACCCCGCAGACGATACCCGCGGTCATAAGGAGCGCGTACAGCGAGAGCGGCGGGTCCCGCCCCAGCACCAGCGCGATGAAAAAGCCGCAGAACATGGCGACCGCGCTGTTTATAATCTGGATTTGGGTCATGTAGCTCCCGCGGTCCGGCCCGGACGCCAGGTTGCTGAGTACCGGGTTGTTGCCTATCATGCCGATACCGCGTATCAGGTGGAAGAGGCTGACGCCGGCGAGGAGGAGCTTCATGGCCAGTTCGGGGCGTGCGAACGGCACGGCCACCAGGGTTCCCATGGCAAGGGAGCGGCAGATCCAGGAGGTGCTGAAGATACGCACGATGGGGCAGGCGCGGGCGATGAGTTTTCCAAGGGGCAGGAAGAAGTAGGCCGCGTAGAGCAGGGCGCTTAAAATACCGATAACGGTGGCTGAGGCGTTGAGGCGCATGGCAAAGAGGATGATGATGTTGCCTGCGAGAAAGGACCATGAAAGGGAATTAAACACGTTAAAAAGGTTATACCATTCACGGGCCTTGGTGAGGTGGTAAGGCGAAAGGGTTCCGGCCATACCGTATTATTACCCACTCCCCCGTCCTTTTCAACCGGCGGCGCCGGCGGCACAAAAGCTTCCCGCGAAGCGGCTCACAGCTGGCAGCGTCCACTTTGCCGCGGTATCAGGAAGCTTATGTGCCTCCGGCGCCGCCGGCTTTGCCGCGGTATCAGGACGCTTTTATGCCTCCGGCGCTGCCGGCTGCGGCGGTTTGACGTTTGGCGTTTGGCGTTGTACTATGCCCTAACGGAGGATGATATGCCTATTGCCGACAAAGTTCGGGAAGCCTTGGGTTCGGCTTCCCTTATACGGAAAATGTTTGAGGAAGGGAGCCGGCTTAAAGAGCGGCACGGCGCGGAAAACGTGTTTGATTTTTCTCTGGGCAACCCTGACCTTGACCCGCCGCCTGAGTTTCGGAACGCCCTCAGCAAACGCGCCGCGGAAGACCCGAAAGGTTCCCACGGCTATATGCCCAACGCGGGCTACCCGGAGGTTCGGGCGGCGCTGGCAACCGCCTGTTCCCTCGAACAGGGTACGCGCCTTGACCGGTCCTGCATCGTTATGTCCTGCGGCGCTGCCGGCGGGCTTAACGTGGTGTTCAAAACCCTCCTTAACCCGGGGGATACGGTGGTGGTTCCCTCGCCCTATTTCATGGAATACCGCGCTTACGCGGAGAACCACGGCGCCCGGCTGGTGCCGGTTCCGACCCTGCCTGACTTCAGTCTCGACCTTGGGGCAATCGAAACCGCGCTGGCCGAGAAAAACAGCGCCGCGCTCCTCATCAACTCCCCGCATAACCCCACCGGACGGGTCTACCCGGGCCGCGCCATCGCGGACCTTGCCCGCATCCTCTCGGCCCAAGGCCGGCGCTCCGGCAGGTTCCCCTATCTTATTGCAGACGAGCCGTATCGGGACATTGCCTACACGCCGGTTCCGCCGGTGCTTGCGGCGTACCCCCATTCCCTGGTGGTAAGCTCTTTTTCCAAAAGCCTTTCCCTCGCGGGCGAGCGCATCGGCTTTATCGCGGTGAACCCGGAGGCCGCGGACAAAGAAGACATTATGAACGCCCTCTCATACGCCACGCGGGTTTTGGGGTTTGTGAACGCGCCGGCTCTGATGCAGTGGATTGTGGGGGACCTGACCCGTGCGCGGGTTGACGCGGCGGTGTACGCCCGAAGGCGGGATTGTTTTAAGGCGGTGCTTGACCGTGTCGGCATAGGATACGCCGAACCGGAGGGCGCGTTTTACCTCTTCTGTCAGGTTCCGGGGGGCGCCTACGACCGGTTATTCGTGGACCACCTTGCGTCGCATCTTATTTTGGGCGTTCCGGGCGCGGGGTTCGGTGCGCCGGGCTGGGTGCGGTTCGCCTACTGCGTGGACGAAAAGGTAATCAAAGCATCCGAACCGGCCTTTGAAAGGGCCCTCCAATCATGGCAGCCGCCGGCGGCGGAGGCATAAAAGCTTCCCGCGAAGCGGCTCACAGCCGGCGCCGTCCACTTTGCCGCGGTATCAGGAAGCCGCCTCCGGCGGTTCCAAAAGCTTCCTGCAAAGCGCCCCTAAGCCGGCGCCGTCCACTTTGCCGCGGTATCGGGAAGCCGCCTCCGGCGGTTCCAAAAGCGTCCCGCATCGCGCCCCTAAGCAGACGCCGTCCACTTTGCTGCGGTATCAGGAAGCCGTTTAAAACAGCCGGAGGCTGCCGCCAGAGGCGGCTGCCACGAACACCACCACTGTAAGGATTATCATAATGGGGATGAAGGCTAAAAGGATAATCGCCATGACGCCGTTGAACTTCCAGAGGGATTTATTGCTCTTAAACGCCGCCTCCAGGTCTTTTTCAGCGTTGGTTCTGAAGTAATCCCGTATCCGCGAGCCGAAAGCGTAGGTGAAACGGGCCGGAAAGAAGTAAATCACGCCGGCGGCAATGTTCAAAAGACCGGTGAGGCTGCCTATGGCCTCCATAAATACGCTTATGTTGCCCGGCAGCGATGAATAAAGCGATTCGTCAACCAGAGCGCCGGTCAGAATGGCGGCAATACCGCTTAGGAGAAAAAATCCGCTGGATATAAAGCCCAGTATACCGATAAAGCGAAGCCACGGAGACGCGCCGCGCAGGGAGCGCAGCATGGTTTCCGTGAGGGTTCCCTGGGCTATGAGGGGCTTTATCGCGTCGATTTCCGTTTGCGGGCTTTGATAGGGATTATGTTCGTCAGACATGGGGCCTCCTTACAATACTCTAAAATACGCTCATATCGTACCATTTCCGGCCCGCCGGCGCAAGGCGGCGCTTCGGTTGTTACACGTTTCGGGAGCCCGGTTTTACCCACGGAATATTTCGGGCGCACAGGGGGCAGTCTTCCGGCGCCCAGGTCGCGGCTTCGAGGGCGCACGCGGCATAGAGGGGCCATTCGAGGGGCGTGTCCGGCGCTCTGCGGTCAACCACGCACGCGAGCGCCGCCACGCGGGATCCCAGCTCCTCAAGGACCCGCGCCGTTTCCCGCGACGACGCGGCGGTGGTAACCACGTCTTCCGCGATAAGCACGCCGCCGCCTGCCGGAACCGCGAACCCGCGCCGGAGTGCCATGCACCCGTTGCTGTCCCGCTCGGTAAAGAGCGCCGGAAGTCCCAGCTGCCGCCCCAGCTCGTAGGCCACGATAATCCCGCCCAGAGCCGGGCCCACAACCGCGCAGAGCGCGAGACTCCGGTTCCTCATCGCGCTTCGTATCCGCGTTGCCACAGGCTCCAGCACCGCCGCGGCGCGTTCCGGGTACTGCAAGAGTTTGGCGCACTGGAAATACGTGTCGGCGTGGCGACCGGAGGACAAAAGGAAATGCCCCTCCAGCATGGCTCCCGAATCCCTGAGCGCGGCAATCGTCTTTTCTTTTTCCATTTCTTTTTTCTCCTTTTTCTCTTTTATGCCGCCGTCTCCGCCGTCTCCGCCGTCTCCGCCGTCTCCGACGGTTCCATAAGCGTCCCGAATCGCGCCTGTAAGCGGTCTTTGCGTACTTACAGGCGCTCCGCAGGAAGCTGTTCACCCTCCGGGTGTTCCATAAGCGCCCCGAATCGCGCCTGTAAGCGGTCTTTGCGTACTTACAGGCGCTCCGCGGGACGCTGTTCACCCTCCGGGTGTTCCATAAGCGTCCCGAATCGCGCCTGTAAGCGGTCTTTGCGTACTTACAGCCGCTCCGCGGGACGCCGTTTAAAACAGCCGGAGGCTGCCGGATGTCCTGAAAGGTATACCTTTTGTCGTAAAAGGTATACCTTTTGTCGTAAAAGGTATACCTTTTGTCGTAAAAGGTATACCTTTTGTCGTAAAAGGTATACCTTTTGTCCTGAAAGGTATACCTTTTAAGCCCGCCCCGCGGGGGGCAGAACCGCCCCTCCCTACTGATAAGTCGTTTATTTGTAATGACTTACAGCCGCTTCGCAAGACGCTTATGGAACCGTCGCCGTCTCCGACGGTTCCATAAGCGTCTTGATACGCGCCTGTAAGCGGTATTCGCGTACTTACAGCCGCTTCGCAGGAAGCTTATGAAACCGCCGCCGTCTCCGACGGTTCCATAAGCGTCTTGATACGCGCCTGTAAGCGGTCAACGTCCGCTTTGCCGCGGTATCAGGAAGCTTATGAAACCGCCGCCGTCTCCGACGGTTCCATAAGCGTCTTGATACGCGCCTGTAAGCGGTCAACGTCC
>JAITHR010000231.1 GCA_031279895.1 Spirochaetaceae bacterium | reverse complement strand
TCCTTATCCGCAAAAAGGGCAAACTGCCCGGAAAAATCCTTTCCAAGAAGTATCAGCTTGAATACACCGAGGCGGAGATAGAAATCCACGCGGAGGACGTGCCGCGGGGAAAGCGGGTGTTGCTGATGGACGATCTTATTGCCACAGGCGGGACCCTCAAAGCGGCGCGGGAGCTTATGACCGCATCCGGCGCGGAGGTGCCTGAGATATTCGGGGTCGTGGGGCTCCCGTTCCTGCACTATCACGAGGTCCTCGGAGACATTCCTATCCAAACCCTGATTACCTACCCTCCACAGCAGCCTCCGGCTGTTTCATAAGCGTCTTGCGGAGCGGCTCAAAGCAAGCCAGTCAGCTGACAGTCGTTGTTTGGGGTGCGGGGCAGGTAGCTTTTTTATTTTTTTCTAACATAAAAAGACTTCCTATAGCAATAGGGCGAAGAACTACAGGATAGACCGTAATATTCAACTCTGTCTTTACCAAAATCCTCTTCTACATCCATGTATTGTCTCTTTTCTTCCGTATCCTCCACACCTAAATGCCAGTATGCTCCGCCATCTCCCTCGCCGCTCGTTACTAAGCCTTCATAGCTAATAAAAAAATGAACGTCTTTATGATTCTTTGCTAATAACGCGACAATAAAAGGAGGATAAATGTCAACCGTTATAAAAAACAGCTTTACGTGTCCATCCGTTCCGTCTTCATTTTTTGTTTTATAAATATGGCACGGATTTAAGTCGAATTTGTTTACCGTAATGTCCCGCTCATAGGCTTCATATTTCGATAAAGGAGCGTGGCGTGGAACTCCAAGTTTTTCAAAATCAAAAACAGTACCATCGCCTCTCTTATTAGGAATAACATATTCTTTAAGAACATTAAAAACCCGCTCGTTATACGCATATTTCTTTTTTTCAAGCTCTTTAAGTCTCGTGTTATCATATTCGGAATATTCATTATTTTCTATTTCCGCTTCATATTCTCTTTCTGTTTCTCGATCTACAGCCGTAATACGGCACGTACACCATTCATGCAATATACGACGCACAATGTTACCCTCAGTGTAATTACAATTTTCCTCTGTATCCTCTATGTATAGAGAGAAATTTTATCTTTATATAAAGATAAAATGCTTTCTAATCTTTATCCAAATCCCATTCTTCAAAAAAATACTCGCCATTATCTTCGTTACCACCCTCACCAACATAGTACGCTTCGCATACTTTAGTACCATCACGATCTTCTGTATTTATTACATTATAAGATATAGCAAAACGTACCTCTTTATTTTTCCTTGAAAGCGCTCTAACGATAGCGGGCGGAAAAATAGCCAAGACCTTAAAACAAACCGTGCTTCCAACAAAAATATCCGATCCATCGTGTTCTTTCTCTCCACCAAAAATGTAGCACATATCGAGGTCAAGATCGTGTAATATTTTCAATTCCTCCTTTGTTATTTCCGCGTCTCTTTTAACACCCATTTTTTCAAAATCGAAATAGAAGTAATCGCGCTCAGGTTCTTCGATCATGTAATCCCTTAATTGATTGGGAATTTTCTCATCCGTATCTTTTTCAAGTACCGCAAGCGTACACTTATATAATTTATGCACTAATATTTCCTCATTTGGTTCCAGTCGGAGGGCGGCATTGTTTGAGCCGCGCCGCAGGAAGCTTTTGTGCCGCCTCCGCCGGCGGATTAGAAAGAACCGGGGATGAGTTCCAAGACCTCGCGGATGGGCATACACAGATTATCCGCTTCCGCTTCAAAGGATCTCCCGTGCCGAAGGATGCTCTGCGCCGCCTTGACCATCGCGGGGTAGGAGGCGCGCAAGAGGTGGTTGGCGTAAATAACGATAGTAGCTCCCCAGGAGGCAAGATCCTTTTCGGTATATTGGTTATAGGTGGTCGGCACCAGCACCAAAGGGATATGGGCGTGTTCACGGCGGAACGCCGCGCAGAACTCCTGTATGTCCAGCCCCGTTTTTTCCTTGCTGTGTATCATCACCCCGTCAACGCCGGAACCCACATAGGCACGCGCCCGCTCCAGAGCATCCGCCACGGTGGATCCTGCGATAAGGCTTTCCAGTCGGGCTATGATCATAAAGTCTTCAGTTACCTGCGCCCGCTTTCCGGCGCGTATCTTTTCGCAAAAATCAGGGACGTCCGCCAATTGCTGGAGAACCTCGGTGCCGAAAAGGGAATTCTTTTTAAGCCCCGCCTTGTCCTCGATAATCACGGCGGAAACGCCGTTCCGCTCCAATGTCCGCACGGTAAACACAAAGTGTTCCGGTTTGCCGCCGGTATCCCCGTCAAAGATGATGGGCTTCGTGGTACACTCAAGAATATCGGTCAAGCTGTGCAGGCGGGTGGTAAGGTCAACCGCCTCAATATCCGGCTTGCCCCGGCTGGTGGAGTCCGTAAGGCTTGACGACCACATCCCGTCAAACCCGCGCCGCGCCCCGTCCTGTTCCATTTCCATCTCAAGGGTTTCGATAATGAGCGCCGAAAGACCGGAATGGGCCTCCATAATACGGATGATCTCTTTGTTCTCAATGAGCCGGCGCAGCGTTTTAAGGCGCACGTCCGGCGTGGTCCCGACTTCGCGCACGGCATCCTGAAGCGCCGAGGTGTTGACCCCGGGCGTGTAGGGGATTTCAATGACCTCCCCGCCCAGTTCCCGCATGGCCTCGAACACGTTGTCCCGCTCTTTCTGGAGTGCGCCGGTTTTCCAGTCGTCGCCGTGGATGATAGCGTCCGGCTTATACGTCCGCAGGTTCGGCACATAGCTCCACTCTTTCTGCGGCACCACGCGGGAGACGCCTTTAATGTTTTCAATCACCGCTTTGCGCTGTTCGTAGGTTAAGAACGGAAGTCGTTTATGTTCGGCAATGGCGCGGTCCGTCAAAAGCCCGACTAGAAGTTCTCCCCGTTTCGCCCCTTCGTGTATGATATTGATAATGCCGGGATGAATAATGTCCCCGCGCATACCAAGATAGATTACGCGACCCATACCCTCTCCTCTCGTTTGATTGCTTTGATTGCAGGACACGCTCTTTTTCATTTTTCTTTACTTTATAGCGCCAAACCCCTCATACCGTCAACCGCCGCCTCCGCCGTCTCCGACGGTTTCATAAGCGTCTTGATACCGCGGCAAAGCAGGCGGGAACTGCTTAGGGGCGCGGGGCGGTAAGCGGACAGTCATTGTTCGGAGGCGTAGCGCGAGAAGCCGTAGGTGTGGGGTTTGGGGAGGCTGGCCTCCCCAAACGCCGGAGGCAGACAGCCTACGGGTGGCAAAAAGCTTCCTGATACCGCGGCAAAGCGGAAAACGACCGCTTCGGGGCGCGGCGCAGGAAGCTTTTGAAACCGTCGGAGACGGCTGGTTAGCCGGCTTTCTGGAGGATAGCTTTGAGGTCCTGTTCCGGATTCGTTATGGGATGGAGACTGAACTTCTCAACCAGCGTGTTTAATACGCCCTCTGACAAAAAAGCCGGCAGGCTTGGGCCGATGTAGATATTCTTAATCCCCAAAGACAGTAGGGTAAGGAGAATACACACCGCCTTCTGCTCAAACCATGACAAAACCAGCGTGAGCGGAAGCTCGTTCACCCCGCAGTTAAACGCGCCTGCCAAAGCCAAAGCAACCTGTATCGCGCCATAGGCGTCGTTGCACTGCCCCATGTCAAGAATACGGGGGAACGGGCCTATGGAACCGATGTCGGTATCGTTGAAACGGAACTTGCCGCACCCAAGGGTCAGGATCACCGTGTCTTGCGGCGTCCGCTTCACAAACTCGGTGTAGTAACTCCGCTCCGCTTTCCCGCCGTCGCACCCGCCGACCAGAAAGAAATGCTTTATGGCGCCGGATTTCACCGCGTCAATAATCGCGTCCGCCTGGGAAAGCAGGGTCTTCCCGCCGTAACCGGTGCATACCGACGAGCCGCCGTTTATCCCCGCGCCGTGACGGGCTTCGGTATAGCCGCCCAATGTTTTCGCACGGTTAATCAGCGCGGAAAAATCCTTGCGCCCGTCGCTTCCGGCCTCGATACGTGCGGCCCCCGGAAAGTCCGCAATCCCCGTGGTATACACCCGATCTTTGTACGAGTCCCTGGGGGACATAAGACAGTTGGTCGTAAACAGGATGGGCGCCGGAAGCCCGTCAAACTCCTTCTGCTGGTTGTGCCAGGCGGTGCCGAAAGCTCCCTTGAGCTGGCCGTGCTTTTTTAAGAGCGGATAGGCGTGCGCGGGAAGCATCTCGCAATGGGTGTACACATTCACGCCGGATCCGTCGGTCTGTTCAAGAAGCATAGCAATGTCCCGCAAGTCGTGGCCTGAAATCACGATAAACGGCCCTTTCTCGACGGTAAGAGAAACCGTTACCGGAGAAGGAACCCCGAACGTATCGGTGTGTGCCTTGTCCAAAAGGGCAAGGGCATCCAGATTTGCCGCGCCGATCTCAAGGATACCGGAGAGGAGCGTGTCGGCGGCCTGTTCCGCGCCAAGAAACGCCAGCGCGTTGACGAGTTTGCGGTCAACCTTCTCGCTTTTGCGCCCAAGCATACGGGCGTGATACCGGTACGCGGCCATGCCCCGAAGCCCGAAGAGCAGGGTCGAGCGGAGAGAAACCACATCCCGTTCGCCGGCAAAGAGGGAGTTCGGTACGGGCGCGGCCCCTTTGCCGCCCAGGACAGTGCGGGCTTTCTTGACCTTCGCGGTATACTCCTCGGCCCGGGCCTCGTCAAAACTTACGTTCGTCAGGGTGAGAAAAAGACCTTCGGCAATAAGGTCAACCGTTTCGGGAGCCGGATTGTCTCCTGCCGCCATGGCAAGCGCAATAAGCTCGCTCGTTAAAAGGTCCTGCGCCGCGGCGGTTTCGGGCTTTTTCCCGCACACGCCGCTTTTCGTACAGCCGGAACCCTTCGCGGCCTGTTCACATTGATAACAAAACATTGCTTTCCTCCATAAAATAGGTTGTATAGGTTCTGTTTTCTGGTTTTACCCTTTTAAATATAGTCCGAGCTTCGGCGCATTTCGGTTGTATTTACCACTTTAATTGAGAAAAAATAAGAAAGATTGGGAAAAAATAGGAAATATTAAAAGATACTGAAAAAATAGGGAGAAAAATTGAGAAAGAACGGGAAAAAACCAGAAAATACGGGAAAAAACATTGTAAAAGAACGGAGTGGAGACTATCCTAACAATGAGGAGGAAAGTTAGTTGATTGAATTTAGCAATGTGGTCAAAACGTATAAGCACCACGACGTTATTCGGGACATTTCGTTTACCGTGGCGAAGAGTGATTTCGCGGTTCTGATAGGCCCTTCGGGGTGCGGGAAAACAACGATTCTCAAGATGATAAACCGGCTTCTCCAGCCGACGTCCGGCACTATCCTGATTAACGGCGAGGATATTAAAACCAAAAACGTGTTCCGCCTGCGCCGGAATATCGGCTACGTTATCCAGTCGGTCGGGCTTTTCCCCCACCTGACCATTCGGGAAAACATCGAGCTGGTGCCGTCTCTTGAGCGCCGGGAGCGGAGTGCGCGGCGCGGGAGGCGGGAGGGGCGCGGGCCGCCGGAGGCGGCGGAAAAGAGCATAGGCGAGCGGACCGCGGAGCTTCTTGAACTTGTGGGCCTGGCGCCGGAAAAGTATCTTGACCGCTACCCGGTACAGCTATCAGGCGGGCAGCAGCAGCGGGTCGGGGTGGCCAGGGCTTTTGCCCTTGATCCAGAAATCGTGCTTATGGACGAGCCGTTTTCCGCTCTTGACCCGATTACCCGCGAACAGCTCCAGGACGAGCTCTCGGAGCTGCAAGCGCGGCTACGAAAGACGATAGTCTTTGTAACGCACGATATGGACGAGGCGATAAAGCTTGGGAATAAAATCTGCATCGTCAACAAGGGGCGCATCCTCCAGTACGACACGCCGGAGGCGGTATTAAAAAATCCCGTTGACGAGTTCGTGGCAAAGTTCGTGGGGAAGCACCGTATCTGGACCGCGCCGGAACTCATCCACGCGGAGGATATTATGATACCCACGCCGGTTGTGGCGCACAAAGACGCGACTCTCCTCCGCTGTATCGAAACCATGCACTCCCGCGGGGTGGACAGCATCCTCATCATCGACGCCGCCGGACGCCTCGAAGGGGCGCTCTACGCGGAAGATGCGCGGGAACCGCCGGATTACCGGGTCCCCGCGGGTTCGGTTATGCGGACCGTGCCTTACGCGGCGTCATCCCGGACCTCTATTCTGGAGATTATCCGGCGCATGAAAGAGATGAAAGCTTCGGCAGTGCCGGTGGTTGAGGACCACGGGAAACTGGTGGGCATCATAACCAAGAGCAGTCTCGTAACCACCTTAAGCAGCAGATATTTCGAGGAGGCGTAACGGTGATTCAGTATGCGGTGCAAAACAGCGGTGAAATTGTCCGGCTTCTTCTGGAGCATTGCCGGCTCGCGCTCATCGCGGTCTTCGTGGCGGTGCTTATCGGGGTTCCGTTGGGCATTATGATTAGCTATCTTAAAAAACTCAGCCCCCCTATCCTGGGCGCGGCAAACGTGGCGCAGGCCATCCCCAGCCTCGCGCTTCTGGGGTTTCTCATCCCGTTTCTGGGCATCGGATTCCGCCCCGCGGTGTTCATGGTGGTGGTCTATTCCCTACTCCCGATTATCAAGAACACGGCAACGGGCCTTGAGAATGTCCCGCGGGACGTTATCGAGGCGGCCACCGGAATCGGCATGACCCCGCGTCAGGTGCTTTTTAAGGTGAAGCTGCCTCTGGCGCTGCCGGTGATTATGGCGGGTGTGCGGATTTCGGCGGTTACGGCGGTGGGGCTTGTTACCATCGCGGCTTTCATCGGCGCCGGCGGGCTGGGGTTTCTTGTGTATTCCGGCATACGAACCGTGAACACGGCCCAGATACTGGCCGGCGCGATTCCCGCGTGCCTCCTTGCCCTGGGCATCGACTTTCTTGCGGCGCGCATAGAGATCCTCGTCTCTCCCGTGCACCTGCGCCCGGACATTCAGACCCTCGACACGAAGCGGTTCCGCCGGCGGCAGCGCCTTGCCTTAGGGTGCAGCGCCGCGGGGTTTGCCGGTTTTATCGCCGCGGTCTTTTTTTCCATGACCGCCGGATCTCCCGCGGCGGGGCGCACGGTGGTGGTGGCGGCGAAGGATTTTACCGAACAGAACCTTTTGGGGGAGCTGTACGCCCAGCTCATAGAAAAGGAGACCGCGCTAAAAGTCGTGCGCAAACTGGATTTGGGCGGCACCCAGATTATTTTCGGGGCCTTGAAAACAGGCGAGGTTGACCTCTATGTGGAGTACCTCGGCACCGCGTATAACAGCATTTTGCAACAGTCCGAGTACCGCTCCGCCCCTGAGATATATGCGTTCGTCGAGCGGGAGCTTCTTGAGCGACACGGCGTCGTGATGTTTCCGGCGCTTGGGTTCAACAACACCTACGCCCTGGCGGTACGGCCCGAGACGGCGCGGGAACACCGGCTTGCCACGATTTCCGATCTGGCCCGTGCGAGCCGCGCCGCGCCGGTTTTCCGGTTTTCCCCGACCCTTGAGTTTATGAACCGGTTCGACGGGATGCAGGGGCTGCTCCTCCGCTATGATCTGCGCTTTAAGGACATTATCCCCCTTGACGGTGCGCCGCGGTATACCGCGCTTATGAACCGTCAAAGCGACGTTATCGATGCGTTTTCTACTGACGGGCTCTTGCAGGCTTTTGATCTTACGGTGCTGGAAGACGACCTGGGGCATTTCCCGCCCTATGACGCGGTTCCGCTCGTGAGGCCGGAACTTCTTGAGCGGTTCCCGGAACTCAAGGCGCTTATCAGGTCCTTTGCCGGCAAAATCGACGACGAGACGATGCGGAACCTTAATTATCAGGTTGACGTGCTTAAAAAGAGGCCCGAAGACGTAGTGAGAGC